>NZ_JAAGPB010000342.1:0-9527 GCF_017104585.1 Burkholderia sp. Ac-20392 | reverse complement strand
GAGCGCGTCGAGCGTGACGGCGGAAATCAACATGCAGGCCGCCAGTGCGGCCAGTGAACGCTTTGCCATACCTACTCCATTTGTTTCGTTAAACTGATCGATTTGAAATCCTGTCCTGCCCGCCGGGCGCCCTGCACCGGTTCAGTTCAGGTTGAACGAGAACGGAACCTGAACGCGAACCGGCTGCCCCTGCGCCGTGCACTTGAATCGCTTGACCGTGTTGTAGGCGGCGCGATCCAGGATCGGATCGGCCGACTGCGCCACCCGGACGTTGGTGATGTTGCCGTCCGCATCGACGACGAATTCGATCGTGACGTCGCCGGTGATGTTGTTTTCCTGCGCTTCCTTCGGATACTGCATCGATGCGCGCATCTGGTCGGAATTCGGACAGACCACCCCGACCTCGTGGCTGACCGCCTTCGCCACCGGCGCCGGCGGCGCAACCACCGGCGCCTGCACGGCCGGTGCGGACGGCACGGGCGCGGCCTGATGCGTGATCGTCGCTTGCGGCGGCGCCTGCACCGGCACCTCCGCGGGCGGCACGAACGGCGGCGGCGGCAACGTCGCTTTCGGCGGCGGCAGCTTGACCACCGGCAACGGTGGCGGGGGCGGCGGCGGCTTCACCGGCTCGATGATGCGGGTTTCGATCGGATGCTGAATCACCTGCACGACCTTGGTCGCGAGGCCGTTGACGAGCGCGTAAACCAGCAACACATGCAGCAGCAGCACGACCGCGATGCCGCCGAACCGGCGCACCGGGTTCTGCTGTTTCCCGCCGAACTGCCGCGGGCGCCCGGGCATCGCCGGCCCACCACCGGACGCGAACACACCGTCCTCGATCTTGATACCCACCTTCAGCCCCCCAATGCGAATGTCGCCGATGCACGATGCCCCACGGCCCGGACGGCGGCAGTGTTTGATTCAATACCCAGAAATCAGCATTACTTATTCCGGAACATGCGTTTCCCGCCCGCCGATCGCTCGACACGGGAAAATCACGGCTTATCGAAATTGATTAGATTCCGGAAAATGAAGCGGATGCCCGTCCGCTCGAACAGCGGCCGGCGGAGCGCAGCCCGACCTCGATCACATGGGTCGAAATGGAAGATATTCGAAAATGATTGAATACCTCAAAAAAACCGCCGCTCCTTGATTGCGAACGATATCAAGAAAAAATTTTGACCGTCAAACTTTTTTTGATGAAACACTCAAAGTTTGACTGGATCAAACTTGCCTCGCTTATTACTCAAACTTTAAAAGTTTAATCACATCAAACATTCCCAATTTCGGGGCATCCGATAATCCAGACAAGTTTGATCACATCAAACTTTCACACTATTTTATTTGCCCTGAAGCGATGTTTTCCGAAGCGGGATTCCGCTCGAATGGCGCCGATGTCCGGTTGACGGACGTCGCTGGCGAACCACGGTTTCACGCACCACGCATTCCGCCGGACACCACGCGCCTCGTACATTCCAGCGGATTTCATGCCGCGGCTCGAAGCAGGCGGCCAATCCGACGGTCGTCGCGCAGGTTTTACGCGCGGCGATCGGCCGATACGCAAAGCAGCCCGGATGGCGCGACCTGTAGCGAATGACCGGCTGCGACGCGACGCATCGCGCGAAGCCAGGTGCTTTTCCTGTTTTCAGCGGATAAATTGAATAAGCCAGTCATTTCAATTTACTTACTCCCGGCCACATCAATATACGTAACGATCATTTGCCGGACCAAAAGTCGATCGATAAAGTCTCTCGCCACGCCACCGGCCATTACTCCCGAATACGGCATCTGAAAGAAAAATCGATTCATTCAACCGATTTCAGATCGCACCCGTCATTCCGGGAGCTCGAATCAGACGCTGGAATTGCGCGGACGAAAGGGAGTTGCGAGTCGCCATGCCGCCGTAAGCGGCATGGATGCCCGGCAACTGCCAGCCATTGAACCTGCTCGCCAACCTACTTGAAGATGCAAAACACGTCGCTCTATATCAAGAGAGGGAGCGCGATTGCGCTCTGCCTGTCCGGCCTCGCAACGACCTGGATGCCCGCCGCCGCGCAGGAAGCCGCGTCGAGCACAGCCGCCGTCGGCGCGCCGCCCAACCCGGCCAGCGCCGCCGCACCGGCCCGCAACGAGGAAACGACGCAAAAGCCCGCAGCCGCATCGCTGAAAACGTTCGTCGTGACGGGGTCGCGCATTCCACGCTCCGAGAAGGAAGGGGCAACGCCCGTCACCGTCATTACCGGTCAGGAGATCGAATCGAAAGGGTACCGAAACGTCTTCGACGCGCTCCAGTCGCAAACCCAGAACACGGGCTTCACGCAAGGCGCCGACTTCGGCAACACGTTCACGCCGGCCGCGAATGCGCTCAGCCTGCGCAGCCTGGGCCCGAACCACACGCTCGTCCTCGTCGACGGCCGACGCGTGGCCGACTACCCGATCGCGTACGACGGCAACGTCAACTTCGTGAACCTGGCCAACATTCCATCGGCGATGATCGACCGGATCGAAATCCTGAACGGTGCGGCCTCCGCCGTATACGGCTCGGACGCGATCGCGGGTGTGGTCAACATCATCATGAAGAAGCACATCGATGGCATCGAGGTCAACGTCAAGGGCGGCCGAACCTGGGACGGCGGCGGCGGCAACGGCCGGCTTCAGGTGTCGGGCGGCAAGGAATTCGGCGCGTTGAGCACGGTGTTCGGCCTCGAGATCAGCAAGACCAATCCGATATGGTCCGGGCAGCGCGACTTCATGTCGGCGTCGACACTCGAAGGCGAAACGCCGACCAAGACCTGGGCACGCCAGAACCTCGACACCGGCCGCTACGTCGGTGCCGCCGGCGCGTGCGGCGCGCTCGCGGGCATCGGCGCATTCGGCGGCACGTCCACCGTCAACACCCGCAATGGCGCGTACTGCGGTAGCGGCGGCGCGCAGCCGTCGTACTGGACGACGCAAACGAACAACGTCAGCGAGAACCTGTACGGCGGCGTCGAATACCGGCTGAGCGATCTCGTCACGCTGTTCGGCTCCGTGTCGACTGCCTGGAACCAGACGGAGAACAACACCCGCGGCCCGAGCTGGACGTCGGCCGC
This sequence comes from Burkholderia sp. Ac-20392, assembly GCF_017104585.1. NCBI lineage: Bacteria > Pseudomonadati > Pseudomonadota > Betaproteobacteria > Burkholderiales > Burkholderiaceae > Burkholderia > Burkholderia sp. Ac-20392. The sequence continues at coordinate 6,435 of NZ_JAAGPB010000342.1, read as the reverse complement.
GGCGACGACCGGCTACTTCTTCAATCAGGAAACCGGGGCGAACGAGGCGTGGACCAAGCGCATCTCGCCGCAGGAGATCGGCGGCGCATCGGTGTGGAACAAGCGCTGGGACGACGTCGCGGGCAACCTGATCACCGGCCTGCGCGGCAAGCTGCCCGACAGCAGCTGGAACTACGAGCTCACGTACAGCGCGTCCGGCTACCAGAGCCGCGCGACGGCGCCGCGCCTGTTCTCGAACGTCGACCGCTATTACCTCGGCCCGCAGCTCGGCACCGCGGCCGACGGCGCTCCGATCTACGCGCCCAGCGCCGCACGCTTCGCGACCCCGCTCACGCCGAACCAGTTCGCGTCGATGTACGGCGAATCGACCAGCCGGAACAACACGTGGACGCAGACCTTCAGCCTCGCCGCCAACGGCAACCTGTTCTCGCTGCCCGCGGGCCCCGTGCGCGCCGCCAGCGTGATCGAATACGGCACGCAGGGCTTCAGCAACGCCATCGACCCCGCGCTCAATCAAGGCGTGTACTACAACTCGGCCGGCGCGACCGGTGCGAGCGGCAATCGCAAGCGCTACGCGGCCGCGCTCGAGCTGCGCATCCCGATCCTGAGCCAGTTGACCGCGAACGTCGCCACGCGCTATGACGACTACTCGTTCGCCGGCACCCGCAACAACAAGCTCACGTACGACCTCGGGCTCGAATACCGGCCACTGCGCGAGCTGTTGCTGCGCGGCAATTACGGTACGAGCTTTCGTGCACCGGACATGAATTACATCTTCATGAGCCAGTCGAAGGGCTATTTCGAATCGACCACCGACTACTTCCGCTGCAACCAGTCGGGGAAATCGCTCGCATCGTGCGAATACGCGAACGTGTCGCCGGGCTCGAACTTCATTCAGAAGGGCAATGCGAACCTGAAGCCGGAAAACGGCAAATCGTGGGGTGCCGGCTTCGTGCTCGCGCCCACGCCGGACATCGACCTGTCGGCCGATTACTACAACATCCGCATCGACAATCTCGTCACGACCATCGATCCGGACAATCTGCTGCGGACCGAATCCGCCTGCCGCACGGGGCAACTGAGCGCCAGTTCGCCCAACTGCGTGGATGCGCTGAGCCGCGTGATCCGCAACCCGCTGACGGCCGTGCTCGATCCCGGCGCGATCAACACGATCCTCGTGAACCCGATCAACGCCGCGATGGAAAAGACGACAGGCTTCGACCTCGGCGGCAAATGGCGCGTGCGCGCCGGCCGCGCGGGCACGTTCCTGTTGAGCGCCAACTTCACGAAGGTCCTCAGCCACCAGTACCAGCAATATACCAACGGCCCGGTGCAGGATCTCCTGCATTCGCTCGCGAACCCGACCGGCAACCCGGAGTGGCCGGACAAGCTCACGATGAGCCTGACCTGGTCGATTCCGAAGTGGACGTCGACGATCCAGGTCGAGCGCTACGGCAAGGTGCCGAATGCGGCCCAGACCGCGTACCTGACGCCGACCACGCTCGCGAACCTGAGCCTCTCGCACCAGTTTTCGCGCGACACGTCGCTGACTTTCGTCATGAACAACGTGTTCAACACGATCAAGCACGACGATTCCGCCGGCTGGCCTTACTACACGGTCGGCTACTACATGCCTTACGGCCGTACGCTGTGGCTGGAATTCAGCCATCGCTTCAGTTGATCCCCGCCCGTCCGCGCGGGCCGGCGTGCCGGGGCCGCGATTCAGCGAAACCCTGGAGCGCCGGCTGCCGCAATCGATGCGGCAGCCGGTGGTTAACGGCGACGCCACGCGCAAAGCCTGCCCGGCATCCGACGAAGTGGATGCCTTGCCGGCGAATGCAACGCGCCACGCATCAAGCAGTTGCTCCGCTCAACCCGTGCGCCGCTCGTGTGCGCCTTCGCCCGCGGTCCCCTCTTCCGCCAGCCGCCCCGCATAATCCCGCACGAACTGCGCGGCAATCCGCCCCGACCGCGCACCGCGTTCCAGCGCCCACTGCAGCGCCGGTTCGCGCGCCGCGCGAATCTGCTCCGCATCGAATCCGGCCTCGCCAAGCCGGCTGTCGACAACGGCCAGATACGCATCCTGCGTGAACCCGTAGAACGTCACCCAGATCCCAAAGCGCTCGGACAACGAGATCTTCTCCTCCACCGCGTCGCCCGGATGCAGCTCGCCGTTCTCCGCACGCGACACGTTCGCGTTGTCGCTCGCCTGCTCGGGCATCAGGTGGCGGCGATTGGACGTCGCGTACACCAGCACGTTCGACAGGTCGCTCGCGACCGAGCCGTCGAGCACCGTCTTCAGTTCCTTGTAGCCGGTCTCGCCCGCCTCGAACGACAGGTCGTCGCAGAACACAATGTACCGCTCGGGCCGCGCACGCACCAGCTCGACGATCGCCGGCAGATCGCTCAACTGCTCCTTGCCGACCTCGATCAGCCGCAGCCCGTGCGGTGCGAACGCGTGCAGGCACGCCTTCACGATCGACGACTTCCCGGTGCCGCGCGCGCCGGTCAACAGCACGTGATTCGCCGCGAACCCGCGCACGAACTGCCGCGTGTTCCGTTCGACGATCGCCACCTGTCGCTCGACATTGCGCAGCGCATCGAACGCGATGAGCGCGGGCGTCGCGACCGGTTCGAGCGGCGGCGTCCGTGGCCCGCCGTCGAAGCCGCGCCAGCGGAATGCGACAGCCGCATCGAATTCGACCGGCGCCGGCTGCCCGGTGCCCGCCAGCGCTTCAAGCGCGGTCGCGATCCGTTCGAGCTGGTGCGCGAGCGCCGGCCCCTCCACGGCTGCACGCGCATCCGGCAGCGCAGCCATCAGGTTCTGCATGTCGCGATCGCCGCTCATTGCCGCACTCCTTGCGATGCGCTCGCCTGGAACGGAAACCGCTGCGCGATCGCGACGCCGACGAGCGCCACGCCGCCGCCGATCAGGTGATACAGCTTCAGCGATTCGCCGAGCAGCACGATCGCGCCGCCGGCCGTCATCACCGGCAGCAGGTTCATGAACATCGCGCAGCGGCTCGGGCCGAGCAGCCGCACGCCCTGCATCCACAGATACGGCAGCACCACCGACGCCAGCACACCGGCATACAGGATCAGCGGCACGCTCGCACGCGTCGGCCACGCCGCCTGCGCGGGCAACCGCAGCAGCATCGGCACCATGAACACGAGCGCGGCGAGCGCCTGCACGTAGGTCGACTGCCACGCCGGCAGCGCGCCGATGCGCCAGCGCTTGAGCAGCACGCCGTACAGCGCATACGCGGCCGACGCGGCCAGCATCAGCAAGTCGCCCGTATGCACGCCACGCGCGGCGATCGTCGTCGGATGCCCCTCGGCGATCAGGTAGACGACACCCGCGAGCGACAGCACCCCGCCGCCGATCATGCCTACACTGGGCGGATCGCCGAGCAGCAGCGAGCTGAGCGCCATCGTCATCAGCGGCACGAGCGCCGTGATGATCGCCATGTTGGTCGCGCTGGTCGTCTTCGCGGCCTCGTAGGACAGGCTCTGGAACAGCGCCATCGCGAGAAAGCCGAGCACCGCGAGCTTCGGCAGGTGCGCGACGAGCGCCGCGCGATTGCGCCACGCGGGGCGCAGCGTGAACACGCTCATCAGCGCGACGGCGAGCAGCAGCCGGTAGAAGGTGATCGCCGACGGGTCGATCGTCGACGCCGACAGCTTCGACACGACCACGTTGCCGGCCCACAGCGCGATCGCGCAGAAAGGAAACAGAAATGGGGACTTGTTCATCGCGTTTGACGGATTAATATCCTGACAGGGGTCTGGCGTGGATGGGAACGCCATCGTGCCCGCCCGACCAACTGCCTGTCTCACGCCAAAATGTCACGACTTGTCGCGAATCGGACACTCGAGTCCACGCCGCCCGGTGCCCACCTGCGCTTCGAATCGACGCCGATGCCCGTTTCGGCGATGGCGGCGACGTACGCGCACGGCACGTCGATCGCGCCGCACCGCCATCGCCGCGCGCAGCTGCTCTATGCGATCGAGGGCGTGATGCACGTGCAGTCGGAAGGCGCGTCGTGGGTCGTGCCGCCGACGCGCGGCGTGTGGCTCGAAGCCGGTCTCGACCACACGGTGCAGATGAGCGGCGACGTGCAGATGCGCACGGTGTTCGTCGAGCCGGGCGCGGTCGAGCACCTGCCCGCGCGAAGCTGCGTCGTGGAAGTGCATCCGCTGCTGCGCGAGCTGATCCTCGCCGCGGTCGACGTGCCGCTCGACTATGCGCCGGGCTCGCGCCACGATCACCTGATGCACCTGCTGCTCGCCGAGGTGACGGTCGCGCCGCTGCTGCCGCTGTACCTGCCGTGGCCGCACGACCCGCGCCTGCGCACGATCTGCGACGCGCTCGTCGCCGCGCCCGACGACCTCCGCACGATCGCCGAGTGGGCCGACCTGCTCGGCCTGTCGGTTCGCACGCTCCATCGCGCGTTCCGGCGCGAGACGGGGCTCAGCTTCCGCCGCTGGCGCGAACAGGCGCGGCTGCTGCTCGCGCTCAAGCGCCTCGCGCACGGCGAGAAGGTGCTGACCGTCGCGATGGATCACGGCTACAGCAGCCAGAGCGCGTTTTCCGCGATGTTCAAGCGGCATTTCGGCGTGTCGCCGTCGGCGTTTTATGCGTAGGCACGGCCGCCGTGGGCGATAGAATCGCGCCCATGAATACGAACATCCCGCACCGTTCGTCTGCATCGACGCACGAATCCCCTGCCGTGAATACGCTCACGTGGGAACACACGCCGATCGTCGATATCTGCGCCGTTCAAGCCGGCTACGGCCACCTGCTCGTGTTGACGACGGACGGTTCGCTGCACGGCGTCGATCTCGATACGGGATGCCGTACGACGCCATGTTCGGTGCCGTTGCCGCCACTCCCGCCACCGACGGGCCACACCGCGTTCGGCACACCCGCTTATCGCCTGCACGCGTCGCCTGACGGCCGGTACGCGGCGATCGTGACCGACTACGGGCGGCACGGCCTCGTCGTCGACGTCGCCACCGGCTCCCCGACGATGCAACTCGACGGCGGCGACTACTATCCGCATACCGTCCCGTTCAGCGCGTGCTTCCTCCGTCATCGCGACCGCACGATCTTCGTGCACCGCACCGCCTGGAACCGGCTCGATGCGGCCGACCCTGCCACCGGCGCATCGCTGACCGCGCGCGACATCGCGCCGTACGCCAACGACGAGCGGCCCGAACACTATCTCGACTACTTCCACGGCCGGCTGGTGCCGAGCCTCGACGGCAGCCGGCTGTTCGATGACGGATGGGTCTGGCAACCCGTTTCGATCCCGCGTGCCTGGTCGGTCGACGCATGGCTCGACGCGAATCCCTTCGAAAGCGAAGACGGCGAATCGGTGGTCAGCCTGACCCAGCGCGACGACTGGGACACGCCTGCCTGCTGGATCGACAGCCGTCATATCGCGTACTGGGGGCTCGCCGACTGGGACGAGGAGGAATTCGCCGAAACCGGGCAGGACGCCGGCGTGCGCATCCTGGATGTGACCGAAGCCCTGCAGTCGAACGACCGGCGCATTCCGATGGCGACCGAACCCGATCGAATCGGCGCCCTGTTCAGCGACGGCGCATCGCTGTATGTCGCGACGCCCGACGGCACGACGATCTGGAGCATTGGCTCGGGTACGCCGCTCGGTACGCTGCCGGGCTTCGTCGCGCGGCGGTACGATCCGGTACGCGGCTCGCTGATCGCCTTCGACGCCGGCACGATCGCCGAATACCGGTTGCCCGTGCCGGCCGCGCACACCGCATGACGCGCGCCGCTACCGCGCCGCAATCCCCGCGATGAACAACACGCACGCGGCTGCCGACGCCACCGTGCGCACGTGATTCCACATCGTCCAGTCGTGCACGTAGCGCGTCCACAGCGCCGCGCCTTGCGCGGTCGACGGATCGGCCGCGGCGAGCGCATCGTTGAGCGGCACGTTGACGGCCATCGTCACCGCGAACATGCCGAACACGTACAGCGCGCCACCCGCGACCACCATCATCGCGCCCGGCTGCTCGCGATTGAACAGCGCGAGCACGACCAGCGCAAGCGCCATCAGCGTCGTGACGAGGAACAGCGGCATGAACGGCGAACGCACGATGTCGACGTTGATCGCGTTCATCGCGGCCAGGCCGGCCTGCGGCGCGATCCGTCCGAGCGACGTCATCACGAATGTCGAGAACGCGAAGTACACGCCGGCCATCAACCCGCAGCCGATGGCCGAGCCCCACAGCAAGGCGGCGGTCACGAACGCGATCATGATCGTGCGCTCCACACGCCGGTGGCGGCCGTCGGGCAGGTCGCCGGAATCGACGAGGTTGCCGTTCGACAGCAGCACCGGGTACGCGGCCTTGTCGGCGCGCAGCGTCACCGTGTACGACGCCATCACGTCGGGGCGATCGAGGAAG
>NZ_JAAGPB010000341.1:0-9422 GCF_017104585.1 Burkholderia sp. Ac-20392 | reverse complement strand
CGGCCCACACGGCGCCGTCGTTGCCGGCGTTGGTGCCGCCGTACGGCGCGGCATCGGTGTTCATCAGTTCGCGCCACTGCCCGGGCGCGGGCAGGCCGACGCGGTAGCTGGCGCGCGGCACCGGCGTGAAGTTGCAGACGGCGACCACCAGATGCCCGGCCTCGTCGCGGCGCGCGAACGCGAACACGCTGTTGTCGCGGTCGTCGCCGATCAGCCAGGAGAAGCCGGCTGCATGGCAGTCGAGCGCATGCAGCGCCGGCTCGGCCGCGTACGTGCGGTTCAGGTCGCGCACGAGCCGCTGCACGCCGCGATGCGCGGGCGCATCGAGCAGGTCCCAGTGCGGCGTCGCGTCGTGCGCGAACTCGGCCCATTGCGCGAATTCGCTGCCCATGAACAGCAGCTTCTTGCCGGGGTGCGCCCACATGAAGCCGAAGTACGCGCGCAGCGTCGCGAGCCGTTGCCACGCGTCGCCCGGCATCTTCGCGACGAGCGAGCCCTTGCCGTGCACGACCTCGTCGTGCGACAGCGGCAGCACGAAGCGCTCGGAGAACGCGTACACGAGCCCGAACGTCATCCGGTCGTGGTGATAGCGGCGGTGCACCGGGTCTTCGCGCACGTACGCGAGCGTGTCGTGCATCCAGCCCATGTTCCACTTGAAGTCGAAGCCGAGCCCGCCGTCGCCGGTCGGCGCGGTGACGCCCGGCCACGCGGTCGATTCCTCCGCGACGGTGACGACGCCGGCCGGCGCGGCCGCACCGTGCAGCGTGTCGTTCAGCATGCGCAGGAACGCGACCGATTCGAGGTTCTCGCGCCCGCCGTGCACGTTCGGCACCCATTCGCCTTCCGCGCGCGAATAGTCGCGGTACAGCATCGACGCGACCGCGTCGACGCGGATGCCGTCGACGTGATACCGGCGCGCCCACGCGAGCGCCGATGCGGCGAGGAACGCGCCGACTTCCGTGCGCCCGACGTTGAACACGCAGGTGTGCCAGTCGGGATGCAGCCCTTCGCGCGGGTCGGCGTGCTCGTACAGCGCCGTGCCGTCGAACTGCGCGAGCCCATGCGGATCGTCGGGGAAATGCGCGGGCACCCAGTCGACGAGCACGCCGATGCCGGCCGCATGCGCGCGGTCGACGAAGCGGGCGAAGCCGTCAACGGGGCCGAAGCGCGCGGACGGCGCGAACTGCGCGAGCGGCTGGTAGCCCCACGAGCCGCCGAACGGATACTCGGCGACCGGCATGAACTCGACGTGCGTGAAGCCCATTCCCTGCACGTACGGAATCAGCCGCTCGGCGAGTTCGTCCCAGGTCGCGCTGCGGTTCATCTCCTCGGGCACGCGTTGCCACGATTCCGCATGCACCTCGTAGATCGACCACGGCACGCGGTAGCGGTCGACGTGCGGCCGCGCGTGCATCCAGCCTTCGTCGTGCCACGCGAACGCGTCGAGCGCGGCGCCCGGCGGCGCCCCGAAGGAAGTCCCCTTGGGGGAGAATGCCGCGATTTCGCGCGTCACGCCGCCGCCGTTCTTCCATGGCGACGCGACGAGATCCGCGGCGCGGATCATCGTCGCGTTCACCGGCGCCTGGTGGAGCGCCGTCATGCTCAGCGGCCGAGCATCGGCAGCTTCAGGCCGGCTTCGCGGGCCGTCTGCTGCGCGAGTTCGTAGCCGGCATCCGCATGGCGCATCACGCCCGTCGCCGGGTCGTTCAGCAGCACGCGGCCGAGACGCTCGTGCGCTTCGGCGGTACCGTCGGCGACGATCACGACGCCCGAGTGCTGCGAGAAGCCCATGCCGACGCCGCCGCCATGGTGCAGCGACACCCACGATGCGCCGCCTGCGGTGTTCAGCAGTGCGTTCAGCAGCGGCCAGTCGCTCACGGCGTCCGAACCGTCCTTCATCGATTCCGTCTCGCGGTTCGGGCTGGCGACCGAGCCGGTGTCGAGGTGGTCGCGGCCGATCACGATCGGGGCCTTCAGTTCGCCGTTCTTGACCATCTCGTTGAACGCCTGGCCGAGGCGATAGCGATCCTTCACGCCGACCCAGCAGATCCGTGCCGGCAGGCCCTGGAACGCAATGCGCTCACGCGCCATGTCGAGCCAGTTGTGCAGGTGCGGATCGTCGGGGATCAGCTCCTTCACCTTCTGGTCGGTCTTGTAGATGTCTTCCGGATCGCCCGACAGCGCGATCCAGCGGAACGGGCCCTTGCCTTCGCAGAACAGCGGACGGATGTAGGCCGGCACGAAGCCCGGGAAGTCGAATGCGTTCTCGACGCCCATTTCCAGCGCCATCTGGCGGATGTTGTTGCCGTAGTCGAGCGTCGCCGCGCCGCGTTCCTGCAGCGCCAGCATTGCGCGCACCTGGACAGCCATCGACTGCTTCGCAACCTTCACGATGCTCTGCGGATCGACCTTCTGCGCCTCGCGCCATTGCGCGACGGTCCAGCCTTGCGGCAGGTAGCCGTTGATCGGGTCGTGCGCGCTCGTCTGGTCGGTCACGCAATCCGGCGTGATGCCGCGCGTGACGAGTTCCGCGAACACGTCGGCCGCGTTGCCGAGCAGGCCGATCGACACCGGCTTGCCGTCGCGCTTCGCTTCCTCGATCATGCCGAGCGCTTCGTCGAGCGTCGTTGCCTTCTTGTCGACGTAGCGCGTCTTCAGGCGGAAGTCGATACGGGTCTCGTCGCATTCGACCGCGATCATCGAGAAGCCGGCCATCGTCGCGGCCAGCGGCTGCGCGCCGCCCATGCCGCCCAGGCCGCCCGTCAGGATCCAGCGGCCCGACGGATCGCCGTTGAAGTGCTGGTTCGCGACCGAGAAGAACGTTTCATAAGTACCCTGAACGATGCCCTGGCTGCCGATGTAGATCCAGCTGCCGGCCGTCATCTGGCCGTACATCATCAGGCCCTTGCGGTCGAGCTCGTGGAAGTGATCCCAGTTCGCCCAGTGCGGCACCAGGTTCGAGTTCGCGAGCAGCACGCGCGGCGCATCCTTGTGCGTGCGGAACACACCGACCGGCTTGCCCGACTGGATCAGCAGCGTCTCGTTCTCTTCGAGATCCTTCAGCGACGCGAGGATCTGGTCGTAGCATTCCCAGTTGCGTGCCGCACGGCCGATGCCGCCGTACACGACGAGCGCATGCGGATGCTCGGCGACTTCCGGGTCGAGGTTGTTCTGGATCATCCGGTAGGCCGCTTCGGCCAGCCAGGTCTTGCAGACTTTCTCGCTGCCGCGCGGCGCACGGATCGTGCGGGTCGGATCGAGACGGGGATCGATGTGTTTCGGATGGTTCATGACGACTGCTCCCGAAGGAAAATGAATATCAAATAGGAATCAGAAATGCCCGGTGAAGCGGTATCGGCTGCCGGGATGCCACAGATTCGCCACCGAGGCGACGACGCCCTGCGACCAGGTGCGTCGATGTAAAACCAGACACGGCTCGACGTCGTCCATCCGCAGCTGCTCGCGCCGCTCCGGCGCCGGGGCCGCCGCTTCGATCCGGTACTCGACGCGCTGCAGCGGAGCCGCGCGCATCAGGTACAGGTTCGGCGTCGTGTTCGTGAAATCCTGCTCGGCGTAATCCGGCGCGACCGCCGGATTCACCCATCGTTCTTCAAGCTGCACGGGCTCGTCATTCTCGAAGTGCAGCACCTGCGAATGAAACAGCTTCGTGCGCACGGCCACCTGCATCTCGTCGGCGAGCGCCTCGTCGGCGCGGATCGTGTCGAGGCCGAGGACGCTGGCGTGATACGCATGCCCGCGTGCACCGACTTCCTCCGAGATACTGCGGATCGCCACCAGCGTCGATTCGTACTTCGGCCGCGCGACGTAGGTGCCCGCCCCCTTCATGCGGGTGAGCACCTGCTCGGCCGTCAACTCGCGCAACGCGCGGTTGACGGTCATGCGCGCCACCTTGAATTCGCGCGCCAGCTCGTTCTCGGACGGCACCTGATCGCCCTCCTCCCACTCGCCTGCGTGGATGCGGCCCAGGATGAAATCCTTGATCTCCTGGTAGACCGGCGCGCTCATGGGCTTACTGTTCCGACGCGAACGAGAACGGCGCGACCTTCGCGAACGCGCGCTCGCCGACCAGCTTGGCGATCACGGCGATGTCCGGTGCGAAGTAGTGGTCGAGCTCGTAGTGCGCGACCTTGCCGCGGATCGTTTCCATCACGGGCGCCAGCTTCGGGCTCGTGTGGTACGGCGCGCGCAGGTCGACGCCTTGCGCGGCGGCCAGCAGTTCGATCGCGAGGATGTGCTTCGTGTTGTCCGCGATGTCGGCGAGCTTGCGCGCGGCGAACGTCGCCATCGACACGTGGTCTTCCTGGTTCGCCGAGGTCGGCAGCGAGTCGACCGACGCCGGGTGCGCGAGCGTCTTGTTTTCCGATGCGAGTGCGGCCGCCGTCACGTGGGCGATCATGAAGCCCGAGTTCACGCCGCCGTCCCGCACGAGGAACGGGGGCAGGCCCGACAGCGTCGCGTCGATCAGCAGTGCGATGCGGCGTTCGGCCAGTGCGCCGATTTCCGAGGCGGCGAGCGCGAGGTTGTCGGCTGCGAACGCGACGGGCTCGGCGTGGAAGTTGCCGCCCGACAGCACTTCGCCGGTATCCGGGAAGATCAGCGGGTTGTCCGACACGGCGTTCGCTTCGACCAGCAGCACGTCGGCTGCATGGCGCATCTGGTCCAGACACGCGCCCATCACCTGCGGCTGGCAGCGCAGGCTGTACGGGTCCTGCACCTTGTCGCAGTCGCGGTGCGACTGGTTGATCGGCGAACCTTCGAGCAGGTCGCGGTACGACGCGGCTGCGTCGATCTGGCCCTGGTGGCCGCGCAGTTCATGAATGCGTGCGTCGAACGGCTTGACCGAACCGGCAGCCGCGTCGACCGACAGCGCGCCCGCGACGAGCGCGGTGCGGTACAGGTCTTCGATCGCGAACATGTTGTCGAGCGCCAGCGCGGTCGATGCCTGCGTGCCGTTCAGCAGCGCCAGGCCTTCCTTCGCCTGCAGCGTCAGCGGCGCGAGGCCGGCGACGCGCAGACCGTCGAGTGCGCTTGCACGCTCGCCGCGGATGAACACTTCGCCGACGCCCAGCAGCACGGCCGACATGTGCGCGAGCGGTGCCAGGTCGCCCGATGCGCCGACCGAGCCCTTCACCGGGATCAGCGGCAGCACGTCCGCGTTGAACAGCTTGATCAGCGCGTCCATCACTTCACGACGGATGCCCGAGTGGCCGCGGCCGAGGCTCGACAGCTTCAGCGCCATCAGCAGGCGCACCGACGAGCGTGCCATCGGCTCGCCCACGCCGACCGCGTGCGACAGCACGAGGTTCTTCTGCAGCAGTTCGAGCTGGTCGTGCGGGATGTGCGTGCTGGCCAGGCGGCCGAAGCCCGTGTTGATGCCGTAGGCCGGCTCGCCCTTCGCGGCGATGTCGGCGACGGCCTTCGCGCCGGCGTCGATCTTCGCGAAGCTGGCCGGATCGAGCGTCAGTTGCACGGATTCGCGTGCGATCTGGCGCAGTTGCGGGAGGGTCAGGTGGCCGGGGGTCAACGTAATCATGTGAGCAATCCTGTCTAGACAAGTTCGGAATGGATTGAAGTGTAGCCACGCCAACTTGTCTAGACAACCCGTATTTCACCGATTTCGACTTGGGAGTTTCCCTGATGCCCGGCGCGCCCCGTCAAATCGGCCCGTGTGATCCGGCGCTTAACAGTTGTTGCAATTATTTTTTCTTTGGCAACATACGGATCATCATTCACCACGGAGACCGCCATGCCCTTCCCGTCACGACCCGCCACCCGGCTCGGCCGGCCCCTGCTGTTCGCCGCGTGTGCACTCGCATGCGGCGCGGCGCTCGCCGTGGAGCCGCTGTCGGGCACGCTCGAGAAGATCCGGCAGAGCAACCTGATCTCGATCGGCCACCGCGAAACGTCGGTGCCGTTCTCCTACGCCGACGCGAACGGCAAGGTCATCGGCTTCTCGCAGGACCTGTGCGACCGCGTGATCGCCGCCGTGAAGGCGCGCACCGGCAAGCCCGACCTGCAGGTGCGCTTCATCCCCGTCACGTCGCAGAACCGCATTCCGCTCGTGCAGAACGGCACCGTCGATCTCGAATGCGGCGTCACCACGAACCTCGCCGCGCGTCACGCGCAGGTCGCGTTCTCGACCACCTTCTTCGTCGCGACGACCCGCCTGCTCACACGCACGCGCTCCGGCATCCGCGACTTCCCCGATCTCGCCGGCAAGACGGTCGTGACGAACCAGGGCACGACGTCCGAGCGCCTGCTGCGCAAGATGAACGAAGAAAAGAAGATGAACATGCAGATCATCAGCGCGAAGGACTACGGCGAGGGACGCCTCACGCTCGAATCGGGCCGCGCGGCCGCGTACATGATGGACGACGTGCTGCTCGCGGGCGTGCGCCAGCTCGCCGCGAAGCCGGCCGACTGGCAGATCGTCGGCACGCCGCAATCGTCGGAAGCCTACGGGTTCATGCTGCGCAAGGACGATCCGCAGTTCAAGGCGCTCGTCGACGGCGTGCTCGTGCAGTTGATGAAGCGCGGCGAGATCGACGCGCTGTACGACAAGTGGTTCACGAAGCCGGTGCCGCCGAAGGGGCTGTCGTTCGACTTCGCGATGAGCGACGTGATCAAGGCGCGCTATGCGGCGCCGAACGACGCGCCGCTCGAATGAGCGGCGCGTACTGAACGCGGCTCACGCACGCGTCCACGCGACGCACGCCGCGTAGCCGGGCGCCGCGTCGAGCCACGCCGCATCGAACGCCGCAACGCCGGCGGCGGGCGCGGCCGGCTCGACGATCGTCGTCGCGGGAGTCGCAACATCGCGCGGCGGCATGACCGCGAACGCGCTCAGCCCGCCGACGATACCCGTGCCGAGCGCCTTGAGCAGCGCCTCCTTCGCACACCAGACGCGCATGAATTCGCCGGCGCGTGCGGCAAGCGGCAGGCTGTCGAGATAGGCGGCCTCGGCCGGCGCGCAGACTTCGCGCGTCAGTGCGCGCCAGTCGGCCGCGCGGTTGCAGCACTCGATATCGACGCCGACGCGCCCTGCGGGAGCCCACGCAATCAGCGCATGGTCGCCCGCATGCGACACGTTGAAGTCGAGCAAAGTGTGATGCGCGCCGTCCAGCGACGGTCGCCCCGATGCGTCGACGACGATCGCCACCGCCTGCGGTGCGATGCCGAGGGCCGCGCCGAGCACGTCGCGCAGCGCGGCACGCGTCGCGGCGCTGCGCACCGCGTCCTCATGCCGCATGAAGCGTGCGGCCCGCGCGCGCTCGCCATCGCTGAGTGCCGCATACGCGGGCGACGCAAGCGGCACGCGCCAGTCGAAATCGACACGCGCGATCTGCACGCCGGCGCGGGACGCGGCAGGCGGCGTGTCGAGCCGCTGCGTGCGCCAGGCGCGGGGGATTTCGGACGGGGAAGCGGAATCGGTCGGGACGAGCATCGACGTGCGGCGGCCTGTGGAATGAAACGTCCGATGGTAATCGATCAGGCGGTGCGGCGAGCCGTTGCGGCCTGCCGGTGTCAATGCTGCTGGCGCTGGGCGCCGCGCTGACGCTCGTTGTCCTCGCGGCAGGCACCCGCGTGACGCGACTGCCCCGTTACCCGTTCGCGACAACGCCCGCCACGCCGCTGCCGGGCCCACGCCCGCGCGATGCCGGGTGAATCGCATGCACTTTGCCCGGCGCATCGGCCGGCAGCACGCCGTGTTGCAGCCAGTAGAGCGCCAGCGGCCACAGTGTTTCGGTGAAGCGGCTGTGGAAAAACGCGAAATGGCCGATCGCGTCGACGCCGATGTCGGCCGGCGCGATCCGCAGGTGCGTGACATCGCTGCCCGTGTAGTAACCGACCAGCCGCTCGATCGCCTCGACCGTGCCGAACCCGTCGTCGTCGAGCCCGATCGCGAGCATCGGCGCCGACAACCCCGCGAAGCGGGCGGGCAACGCGGCGCGGCTCGCGGCGGGTTCGGCGAGCAGGCCGCGCGTATAGCCCGCCTCGAAGCGCGCCTGCGAGCGCACCCACGACAACGCGACGCCGCGCGGCGTGTCCTCCATCCAGCCGAGCCGCTTCGCAGGCACGTAGCCGAACACGGCCGCGAGCACCGGCATCGCGACGTGCCACTTCCACCACATGCGCCGCCGCTCGGCCGGCATGTAATCGCGCCAGTACGCATACTGCGCGCCGACCGTCACCGCATGCCGGACGTTGACGTTCGATGCGGCGAGCCCGAGCGCAACCCCGCCGATACTGTGCGCGACGACATCGATCGGCTGGCCCGGAAACGCGTCGCGTGCGTATTGCAATGCGGCTTCGCAATCGAGCCGCCCCCAGTCGAGCCAGTTCGCGCGCAGCTTCGCGAGCTGCGCCGGGCGCGACCCGCCGATGCCGCGATAGTCGTAGACGAGCACGTCGCGCCCCTGGGCGAACAGCCAGGCCGCGAAACGAAAGTAGTAGTCGCAACGCACCGACGTCGCGCAATTGATGACCGTCACGGGGCGAGCGACACTGCCGCCGCGATGGCGCCATACGTGGCCGCGCAATGCGTAACCGTCGGCCGCGCGCAGCGTCACGGGTTCGGGCGGCAATGCGTCTGCCGCGCGGGTGCCCTGCGTCATTCCGTTGCCTTCGTTCGAAATCGTCATCGTGTCTCCGGTCCCATGCTTCGCGGTCCGTCCGGGTTGGCGCCTCAGTGCCTGCTCAAGCCCAAGCTTCGCAGCCGGCCGAGGCGTCACCGCACCAGCACCTGCACCAGCCCCATCCTCCACCGCCCACACCAGCCTCCATTGAACTTGACGCGCCCCAAGTTCTCAACCAATCTTGCTGCTCCGTTCGCATGAGTCACGCGCATGTCAACGCCGCTCGTCCGTCTCCCGTCGCTCGACCTCGTCCGCGGTTTCGTCGCCGTCGGCCGCCGCATGAGCATCACGCTCGCCGCGCAGGACCTGTGCGTCACGCAATCGGCGGTCAGCCGCCAGGTGCACGCGCTCGAAGCGCATCTCGGCGTCGCGCTGCTGCAGCGCGGCTACCGGAAGATCGCGTTCACGCCCGAAGGCGAGCGGCTGTTTCGCGTCGCGGATGCGGCACTGCACGGGCTGCAGGACACCGTCGCGTCGCTCGCCGCCGCGCGCGAGCGCCAGCCCGTCACGATCACC
The DNA here is from genome assembly GCF_017104585.1 of Burkholderia sp. Ac-20392. NCBI lineage: Bacteria > Pseudomonadati > Pseudomonadota > Betaproteobacteria > Burkholderiales > Burkholderiaceae > Burkholderia > Burkholderia sp. Ac-20392. Next base: position 249 of record NZ_JAAGPB010000341.1, on the reverse strand, counting down.
GCGAGCATCGGCGTCACCGCGCTATGGCTGCTGCCGCGGCTCGGGCGGCTGCAGGCGCGCCTGCCGGAGATCGACCTGCGCGTCGCCGCGAACGACAAGGTACTCGATTTGCGCGCCGAAGGCATCGACCTCGGCATCCGCTATTGTCCGCGCGACCGCGCGCCGGCCGGCGCGCTGCGCCTGTTCGACGAGATCGTCGTGCCGGTCGCGCATCCGGCGCTCGCCTCACGGCCCGTCACGAACGCGGCA
>NZ_JAAGPB010000340.1:0-9533 GCF_017104585.1 Burkholderia sp. Ac-20392 | reverse complement strand
TTATCGCGAGCGCGTGGCGGTTCTCGGTGCGCTGCTGGATCAGTTGCGTCTGCGCGGCGCGTTGCGCGGCGAGGCTCTGTTCGGCCTGCGCAAGGTCGAGCCCCGATACGGCGCCGGCCGTGTGCCGCGACCGGACGACCGCGAGCGTGCGGACCGCATACGCGATGTTCGCGTCGCCGAGCGCGATCTGCCGGTTCAGATAGCCGATCTGCCAGTACAGCGACGCGGTCGTGCCGATCAGCGACAGCCGCGCGGCTTCGAGATCGGCGGCCGTCGCATTGGCCTCCCAGCGCGCGGCGTCGCGCAGCGCGGCCAGCCGGCCCCACAGGTCGATTTCGTAGCTGAGCGAACCGGTGACGCCGCTCGTCCGGCTCATCTGGTGCGTATCGAGCGTGCGCGACACGGCGCCGTTCGCGCCGAGCGAGACGGTGGGCGTCAGGTTCGTATCCGCGAGCCCGGCCTGCAGTTGCGCGCGGTACACGCGGATCGCCGCGATCGCGAGGTCGTTGTTGGCGCGCAGCGCGTCGTCGATCAGCGCGTCGAGTTGCGGATCGCCGAAGCTGCGCCACCAGTTGCGCGTGGTGGCCGGTGCGCTGGCCGCGACCGGTGCTTCCCAATTCGCGGGCATCGCGACGGCGGGCAGCGGTTCATGGCGCGCGCCCGCACAGCCGGCGAGCAACGCGGCCGCGCACGCGAATGCGCCCAGGCGGTGAAGCGGTGAGGAATGCGTCATGGCGGGCCTTGCGTCAGTCGCGCGCGAGCGCATCGATCGGATCGAGCCGCGACGCGTTGCGCGCGGGCATGAAGCCGAATATCACACCGGTGAGCGTCGAGCAGACGAACGCGGTCACGATCGCGCCGGCCGAGAACACCATCTTCCACTGTGCGACGAACATCGAGAACAGTGCGCCGAGCCCGAACGACAGCGCGATGCCGATCGTGCCGCCGAGCAGGCAGACGAGCACGGCTTCGACGAGAAACTGCTGCAGGATGTCGGACTGGCGCGCGCCGACCGCCATCCGGATGCCGATTTCGCGCGTGCGCTCGGTGACCGACACCAGCATGATGTTCATCACGCCGATCCCGCCGACGACGAGCGAGATCACGGCGATCAGCGACAGCAGCAACGTGAGCGACTGGCCGGTCTTCTCGACGGTCTTCACCACGCTGTCCATGTTGTACGTGAAGAAGTCCTTGCGGCCGTGGCGCTGCGTCATCAGCTTTTCGAGGCTTTTCTCGGCGGCGGCGCTCGGCTGCCCGTCGCGCACGCGCACGGTGATGCTGTCGAGATGGCGCTGCCCGAACAGGCGCCCGCTCGCGGTGGTGTACGGCACCCACACGTTCAGACTCTTCACGCTGCCGAACGCGCTTTTCTTGTCGGCCGTCACGCCGATCACGACGCACGGCACGTTGTCGACCAGGATCACTTCGCCGATCGGGTTGCGCGTCGCGCCGAACAGCTTGCGGCGCGTGTTCTGGTCGATCACGGCCACCTGCACCTGGCGACGCACCGCGTCCTCGTCGAATGCGACACCCAGCGCGAAGCGCATCCCGCGCGCCTGGAAGAAGCGGTCGCCGACGCCGCTCACGAGCGCATTGACGTCGACGTTGCGGTAGCGCAGCAGCAGCGTGCGCGACGTTTCGGGCGTCGCGCTGTCGACGTACGGCTGCTCGGCGAGGGCGGCGACGTCGGCGGGCACGAGCGTCTGGATCGCGTCGGCGCGGCTGTCGCCCCAGTCGGTGCCCGGATAGATGTTGATCGTGTTCGTGCCGATGCTGCCGATCTCGTCGAGCATGTAGCGCTTCGCGCCTTCGCCGATCGCGACGATCGACACGACCGACGTGATGCCGATGATGATGCCGAGCATCGTCAGCAGCGTGCGCAACCGGTGCGACACGAGCGCGATCCAAGCCATCCGGCAGGCCTCGGCGAAGCGGCCGGAGCCGGCCGCGAAGCGTCGCGTGCGCGTGCCGGTATCGGCATGCGGATCGGTGTCGACGGTTGCGGGCGGCGTCGGCGTGTCGTGGCGATCAAGTGAGGGTGACTCGCCGGCGGCTGATTCGCTCGCTTCTGCCGCTTCCGCTGCATCGACGCCCGCTTCCGCGAGCGCTTCCGCATAGTGCCGGTTCGGCCGGTCGGCGACGATCTCGCCGTCGCTGATCTCGATGATGCGCTTCGCATGGCGCGCGACGGCCTTGTCGTGCGTGACGATGACGATCGTATGGCCGAGCGCGTTCAGCTCGTGCAGGATGCGGATCACGTCCTGGCCGCTTTTCGTGTCGAGCGCGCCGGTCGGTTCGTCGGCGAGGATCACCTGGCCGCCGTTCATCAGCGCACGCGCGATGCTCACGCGCTGCTGCTGGCCGCCGGACAGTTGCCCCGGGCGATGGTGCGCACGATCCGCGAGCCCGAGGCGCGCGAGCAGTTCGCGTGCGCGTGCGTGCCGCTCGGCGCGCGGGGTGCCGGCATAGATCGCGGGCATTTCGAGGTTCGCGACCGCGTCGACGTGCGGCAGCAGGTGGTAGCGCTGGAACACGAAGCCGAAGTGTTCGCGGCGCAGTTGCGCGAGCTCGTCGCTGTCGAGCATGTGCGTATCGCGTCCGCCGACCGTGTAGGTGCCTTCGCTCGGGTGGTCGAGGCAGCCAAGGATGTTCATCAGCGTCGACTTTCCGGAGCCCGACGCGCCGACGATCGCGACGATCTCGCCCGCGTGGATCGACAGGTTGACGTTGTTCAGGACAACGACATCCTTGTCGCCCGCCGGAAAGCGTCGGGTGACGGCAGCGAGTTTCAGCAGGGGCTGGCTCATCGTCACACCACATCCGCCAGCGGTGCGTGGTCGTCACCGGCCGCTTCGCCGATCACGACGCGTTCGCCGTCCTTCAGGCCGGCCAGTACTTCGACGCGCACGTTGTTGTTGATGCCGATGCGGACGTCGCGCGTTTCCGTGCTGCCGTCGGCGCGCAGCACGCGTACCGCATAGGTGCCGTCCTTGCGTTTTTCGCCGAGTGCGGCGGCCGGAATGTTGAGTGCGTTGCGGGCGTTGCCGAGCACGATGTTGACTTGCGCGGTCATCGAGATGCGCAACCGATGTTCCGGATTCGGCACTTCGAACAGCGCGTTGTAGAACACGGCCGAGTTCGGCTTCGAGCCGCCGCCCGCGCCGCCGCCGAGCGGACTCTGCGCTTCGGCGTAGTTCTGCGGCGCCGGTTCGATCGCGCGCAGCTTGCCGTAGTGGCGCTTGTCCGGTTCGCCGAGGATCGTGAAATACGCGGTCTGGCCGGCACTCACGCGGATCACGTCGGCTTCCGACACCTGCGCCTTCACGGTCATCGTGTCGAGATCGGCGAGCTTCAGGATCACCGGCGCCTGCTGCTGCGCGATCACGGTCTGGCCTTCCTGCGTGACGACCGCGACGACCTCGCCGTCGATCGGCGCGACGATGCGCGTGTAGCCGAGGTTGGCCTGCGCGGTCTCGATCTGGATGCGGGCCGAGCGGATCTGCGCGGCGAGCGACGAGAGCGTCGCTCGCTGCACGTCGAGCGTCGCGCGTGCGGCCTCGAACGATTCGCGCGAGGTCGCATCGTCGGGCAGCATCGCCTGCTGGCGCTTGAACGCGAGTTCTGCCTGCGTGAGTTGCGCGGCGGTCGATTGCTGCTGCGCGCGCAGGCTTTCTTCGCTGGCGCGCGCCTGGCGCAGCGCGTTTTCCGAGATCACGGGATCGATCTCGGCGAGCCACTGGCCCTTCGTGACCTTGTCGCCGAGCTTGACCTTCAGCGACTTCAACTGCCCCGACACCTGCGCCCCGACGTCGACCTGCCGGAAGGCCTGCAGCGCGCCGGTTGCCAGCACCGCATTCTCGAGATCGCCGCGCGAGACGGGCGCGGACAGGTATTGCGGATGCTTGTCGGGCGCGCACGCCTTCAGCGTGACGCCGGCGGCGATCGCGACGATGGCAAGGCTGGCCAGCACGATGCGCCGGCGGCGATGGGTCTTCTGAGTCATGAGCGTGCGGCGAGGATCAGGCGGTGCCGGCGATGCGTGCGGCCGGTCGGGACGATCCGGTCGGCGTCGCATGTCGGGCAGGTTGCCCGCGACGGCATCCGCGTACGCATCGCGCGGGCGTGCCGAGTCGAATCAGCCGCTCATGGTAAGCGAGGACATCACGCCAAATCGTGTGGAAATTGTGCTGAATTGTGCGAACGCTGGCCCGGAGCGGGGGCAGGGCGGCGTCACTATTGCGAACTGTGAGAGCAACGGGCGAAGGCCCGTGCGTGTGTTGCAGCCGCGTTAACGTGCGTCAGCGCTGCGCGGCGATGAGCGCCATCATCGGCCGGTCGCGTTCCTCGTCGAGCGCGGGCAGCGCATCGACCTGTGCCTGCGTCGGCCCCCATTCGTCCAGGTGCGTGAGCGTGAAGCCGCTGCCGATCAGCAGGTTCACGAGCGTGCCGAGCGTGCGGTGCTGCTTGACGACGCCCGGCGCGAGCCAGTCGGTCACGCGCTCGCCTTCGCGCTGATAGCCGTCGAGCGGCCAGGACCGGTTGCCCTGCGCATCGACGACGAAGCCCGGCCGGCGCGGCGCGGTATAAACGGGATGCTCGATCGAGAACACGAGCTGCCCGCCGGGCACGAGCGCGCGATGAATCGTGCGCAGCAGCGTGTCGAGGTGCGCGACGTAGTGGAACGCGAGCGAGCTGTACGCGAGATCGAACGCGGCATCCGGCAGCGTGAGCGTTTCGAGATCGGCGCGGCGGTATGTGATCGCCGGGTGCGCGGCGGTCGAGGCCGCGCGTTCGAGCATGCGCTCCGAGACGTCGATGCCGAGCACGCTGGCCGCGCCCTGGTCGGCCGCCCAGCGGCTGAACCAGCCGTAGCCACAGCCGAGATCCAGCACGTTGCGGCCGTGCAGGTCGGGCAGCAGCGCGCGCAGCGCGGGCCATTCGGGTGCGCCGTCGAGGCCTTGAATCGAGCGGTTCAGGCGGCTGTAGCCTTCGAAGAAGGCCGGGTCGTCGTAGATGTTCTGCGTCATGGGTCAGGCCTCGTGCGGGCAGGGCGCGCGGTGCCGCACGCCCGATCCCGCGAGCTTACGCGTGCGGCCCGCCCGCGTCGATCCGGCGTTGCGTGTCGGCGTCGACGATCTCGCGGATCGCGCTGAACAGCGGCGCGGCGTCGGTATAGCGGCGGCCGTAGCCGAGATTGAATGCGTAGTCGAAATCGGGCGGGTTGCTGCCCTGGTTGTGCTGCAGGATCGTTTCGAGCTTGTCGAGCGCCTTTGCCGCGCGCGCTTCCGGCGTAGCGGCTGCCTCGTATTCATCCCACAGCGCGACGATTTCGTCGCGCTGCGCAGGATCGAGCGATGCGGTCAGCGTCAGCAGGTCGTCGCGTTCGTGCGCGCTTTTGTCGGGGTGTGCGGCCTGTTCGATCGCGGGGATGTCACCGTGCAGCGCCTCGCCGAGATCGTGGACGACGCACAGCTTCAGCAGCTTCAGCGTGTCGATGCCGGGCAGCGCGTCGGCGAACACGAGCGCCATCAGGCACAGCCGCCAGCTGTGCTCGGCCGTGCTTTCCGCTCGCCCGGACGACGTGTAGCCGCTGCGCAGCACATCCTTCAGGCGTTCGGCTTCGCGCAGGAACGCGAGCCGCGCGTGGATCGTATCGGGGGTCATGGTCGGCTTCCTTGTGATGAGCCGTCTAGCGTAATGCGGGGACAAGCGGTTCGTCCACGCATGAAATATGCGTGGTGCGAGCGGGATCGGGGCGCTTTGTCGCGCCGCTACTTCACGAACAGCCCGGCCCAGCAGAACAGCGCGAAGAAACCCGTTTGAACGACGACGATCAGGCTGAACAGGTAGGGGCTGCTGCGGCGCGCCACGCGCCTGCCGCCGGCGTTGGCCACCCCCGAGCGAAGCGCGAGCAGCACGGCGGCGCCCGTATAGAGAATGAACGCGACGATCACGAGTTCTCGCATGACAAACGTCGACATGTGGCCTGTCTCCTGGGCATGCTGCCATTTACGTTCGCATCTTTTGCGTGGCGTGCCGGACACGTTGAAGTAGGCCGCGCCGTTGCCGGTGTACGGTTCTTCATCGCGACCCGGCAATCACGCATCCTGGAGCGTCTCCACGAGCCGCGCGGCAGACCCGTCCGACAACGTCATCCGCGTCCATCGGCACATGCTGCCGCGGATCGGCACGACGCGCGACGCATTGGCGCCCGTATCGAATTCGACGCTCGGCGGCCCTGCGTGGTCATGCCAGCCGAGCGTATCGAGCGCGGTTTCCATGCGAACGATCTCGGGCGTCGCGTAGCGCCACAGCGACGAGCCGAGCAGCATCGACAGCGGTTGCGAGAATTCGGCCGCGCGCGCCGGAGAAGACGCGAGCAGGCGGTGCGTGAGGTCGCACACGAGATGCATGCGACCCGCGCTGCCCGCGACGAGTCGCGCGAGCGCGTGATCGCCGGCCGAATCGAGGCGCGCGGCCAGCAGCCGCTCGGCGGTCGCGCGCTCGTCAGGCGACATCTGCTGGCGGCCGGCTTCCCAGCGCGAGATCGTCGATTGCGCGACGCCGAACAGCTCGGCCGCATGGCTTTGCTTGATGCGGTGCAGCGCGCGCCAGCGCTTGAGTTGCGGGCCGAGCGGCGGCGTATGAAGCGGTGAGGCGGTCATGGCGATGCTCCGTTCGGGGTGTGCGCCGCGTTGCAGCGGCGATGGATGGAATCGTCATTCCCTTGGCGCCTGAATCGCGACGAGTTCGACCGGAACCAATGCTGCGCCGCCGAGGACAAGATCGCCGTCGACGGCGGCCGTGACCGGTGTGGGTTCTATCGCGAGATTCATGATTGCCACAGCCTCCGTCACATGCCGGGCATAAATCGTGTACGGCCGGTCGAGCAGTTGCGCCGCCACCTTGGGCGGTATGTCGAAGCCTTGGGTGGAATAACGCATTCCGGCGATGTTGCCTTCGAGTGCGAGACCGTCGTGCACGGCGACGAACCCATGCGCGGCCGCCGTCACCTGATCGACTGCTGAAGCGCCATCCGGCAGCACGATGCGGTAATGGCCTTTGACGTGACCACCCACCGCCCGGAATCCGGAGAACGACCAACGCAGTGATGTCCGGTAGCCGGCCGACATGGCTGACCGCAGCGTATCCGGCAGATCGAGGACGAAGTGGACGGGGCGGCCCAGCACGATCAGCTTCGCATGGTCTTTCGTGACCATGAAGCCGGTTACCACCTCATCGTACGGCTGTTCCCGAACCAGCCCCGACTTGAAAAACTGATCCTCGGACAGCGGTCGTTCCGTGTGTACTTGCGGTTCGTGGCAGCCCGGCAGCGCGAAGTAGCCTGCGACCAATGCGGCGGCGAGCCAGCACCGGCGTGCGATCGATATGGTCATTGTCTCGTCCCGTCTTGTGCGGTTCGGTTCTTTCGATGCCCTCGTAGCCGGATTCTCGCGTATCCGCCGCACGTTGTCGAACGGGATATCTGCCACGGCAGCGGTCGATGGCCCCTGTCCGTGCCGCGCCGACAACGTTTTCGTCGCGCTTTCAACCGTCTCCGCCATATCTTATTATTCGGCCAGTGCGGGGGGATACCGGCCGCCAACGGTCATGTCGAGGCATGACGCGCCGGTACGAATTACCGCCTTTCGGCTGGCACATTGCACGACGCGCGGTCGAAACGACAGGAAACGCGTGACCAGCGCGTATCCCGAAAAAATGACGAGAGGGCGCAATGGTACGACTGGTCTTGCTGCTGCTGGGCATCGAATACCTGCGCACCCGCTGGCGCGGGCTGACCGTGCTCGGCTGGGTGTGGGTCGTCGCGGGCGTCGTGATCTTCGTCGATGCGCTCGACGGTGCGCTGCATTTTCCAATCCAGATCTTTGCGTGGCTGTTCCTGATCGAGGGGCTCGCGACGCTCGCGGTGGCCGGCAGCGGCGTCGGCGGGCAGCGCATCCTGCGCTACGTGAAGGGGATCGTGGTGGTGGTGGCCGCCGGGCTCGTGTTCGCGGGGCATCACCACGGCCATTTCCTGCTGTCGATGATCTTCGGCACGCTGTTCCTCGTCGACGGGCTGCTGCAGTGCACCGCCGCGTGGATGGTGCGCTATCGCCGCTGGAACGTCGCCTTCGCATGGGGCGTCGTCGAGATCCTGCTGGCCATCTTCTTCTATCAGCCGTACCCGACGCACTATGCGGGCACCGTGCCGTACTGCCTCGGCCTGCTGCTGATATTCGGCGGGATGCACATGCTGAGCCTCGCCGCGCGCGTGCGGCGGCTGACGCGCAATCCCGCGTTCGCGACGTCGCCGGCGCCGGCGCTTGCGCCGGATCTCGACGATGCGCGCGACCTGCCGCATTTCGCGCAATCCGAATGGGACGGCCCGCCGGCCGACGGCGAGCATGCGCTCACCGTGCACGTGTGGACACCGACCGGCACGTCGAAGGCCGAAGCGCAGCGCTATCCGGTGATCGACCGCTATATCGCGGCCGTGGACGTGAACGGCGTGATCTCGACCGGACACGCGGCGCTGGAGTCACCCGAGGGCATCTATATCAGCCTGTATCCCGGCGTCGAAATCGATCGTTCTCCGGACGAATTCACGCGCATCCTGCGCGCGACACGCGAAAACGACGTGCCGGGCCTGTTCCAGCCCGACTACGCGACCGAGTCGACGGCGTGGTGCCCGTCGACCGTGCGTGTGCGGATCCGCAACTACGATGCGTCGAAGCTGGATGCCTTCTGGTCGTCGTACCGGCAGAACCTGACGTACAACCTCACGCACCGCAACTGCTCGAGCACGGTGTCGAACGCGCTCGAAGCCGCACTCGACGGCGCGGTATGGCGGCTGAAGGGCGCGCGTGCCGGGTGGGGCGCGTTCGTGCGGTTGCTGCTCACGCCCGAGCTGTGGGTTGCCGCGCAGATCCGCAAGCGCGCGGTGACGATGGCGTGGACGCCCGGGCTCACGCTCGACTATGCACGCGCGCTCAGCATGCTCGCCGATCCGAGGCCGTTCGCGTGGTGGAAAGTCGCGCGCTCGGCCGTGAAGGCGATCATGGTGTCGCGCCGTACTTGGCGCGAGCAGGACAACGCGGCGCTGTTGCCCGGCGGATCGGAGGCGGCGTCGATGAAGTGATCGCGTGACGCCGGACGCGGGCCCGGCGTCACGGCGGCCGCCACCGTGCGGCCGCGCGATGTTGCCCGCCACGAGAACCCCCATACGCAAACAACAATGAACAAGACGAGAGCATTCCGTATCCTGATTCCCGCTGCGTTGGCGCTGACGAGCGCCGGTTTCGCGCAGGCGAGCGCGGACGAAGTGCCGCGCATGAGCAACGACGTGTACCGGACGTCGGTGTCGTTCTGCTCGAACGTCGCGGCCGCCGAGAAGATCGAGTGCCAGGGCGACATGATCGCCGCGGGCAGCCGGATCGTCGCGGCGATCGGCGGCCTGCCGCCGGCATCCGCCACGTCGATCGACGAAGGCGCGCGCAGCAAGCTGCCGGCGGCGGAGCGCAAGGGGCTCA
>NZ_JAAGPB010000032.1:0-39954 GCF_017104585.1 Burkholderia sp. Ac-20392 | reverse complement strand
ATAGACCGCGATGCCGATCGGCAGGTTGACGAGGAAGATCCAGTGCCACGACAGCGAACTCGTTAGCAGCCCGCCGAGCAGTACGCCGATGCTGCCGCCGCCCGCGCAGACGAAGCCGTACACGCCCATCGCGCGGGCGCGCTCGCCGGGCTCGGTGAAGAGATTCATGATCAGCGACAGCGCGACGGCCGATACGATCGCGCCGCCGATCCCCTGCACCGCGCGCGCGGCGATCAGCATCGTCTGCGATTGCGCGAGGCCGCACGCGAGCGATGCAAGCGTGAACGCGACGAGGCCGGCGAGGAACATGCGTCGGTGGCCGTACAGGTCGCCGAGCCGGCCGCCGAGCAGCAGGCAGCCGCCGAACGTCAGCAGGTACGCGTTGACGACCCACACGAGGGCCGTCTCGGTGAAGTGGAGGTCGGTGCTGATCGACGGCAGTGCAACGTTCACGATCGTGCTGTCGAGCACGATCATCAGCACGCCGAGGCAGAGAACGATCAGCGCGTACCAGCGCTTCTCGCCGTGGATCCCGTGGGTCATGGGCTTGCAGCCTTCTGATAGTTATTTGAAAGGATGCATTCTAGACCCGATTGGAACAGGCTTCCTGCCGGTTTGTGGCAGCAGCGAAGCGTAGTCGCGCGTCCGGGCGTGACGCGCGTGATGAGGGATGAGGCGGGTGTTAGGAGCGCGCCGGCAATTCGCAGCCGTCGGGGCCGCAGGCGGCCGCGTCGCTGCCGTCGAGTTCGACGATGCCGTCGCGCCATGCCTGGTCGAGCGCCTGCGCAAACGCGTCGGCCGGCTGCGCGCCCGACACCGCATAGCGGCCGCCGAACACGAACAGCGGCACGCCGCGACCGCCGATCTGGGCGGCGCGCGCGGCGTCGGCGTCGACTTCGTCGCGGTACAGGTCGCTGCGCAGCACGGCGTCGACTGCCGAGCGCTCGAGCCCGGCTTCGACCGCGAATTCGGTCAGCTCGGCGTGATCGAACAGCGAGCCGTGCTCGCAGAAATACGCGCGGTACAGCCGCTCGGTCAGCGCGTGCGCGCGGCCCGTCGCTTCCGCGAGTTTCACGAGCCGGTGGCCGTCGAGCGTGTCGCCGACGAGCGTGCCGGGCAGGTCGTAGCGCAGCCCGACGCTCGCAGCCGCATCGGTCACCTGGCGCAGCATCTGGTCAACCTGCGCGGGCGACATCCGGTACTTGCCGGCAAGCATCGCCTCGACCGGCTCGACGGGCTGGCCAGGCATCAGCCGGTACGCGCGCAGCGCGACGTCGACGCGGTCGGCGTGCTCGAATGCGGCGAGCGCCTCGTCGAAGCGGCGCTTGCCGATCCAGCACCACGGGCAGATCAGGTCGGACCAGATTTCAACGGTCAGGGTCGGGCGGGCAGTCGGGGCGGGAGCGGTCGTCATGGGCGGTTCCGGGCAGCAAAAAAGTGTAACCGGGACTATATCATTTTGTGCTTCGGCGCTTCGTCTTGGCCGGGCGGCCATGTGGTCATATGAAACAGGCGCCCGGCGTATCACGAAGCATAGACACGGAAGCGGCGTCCCGATAGCGATTGCCGATGCCGGAAATCACCGCGCGTCCCGGCGAACCGGCCTGCGGCGCGTGTCGCTTATGCGTCGCCCTGTGTTTCCTTCAGGTGCTTGAGGTGCTTGTAGACGGTCGCGCGGCCCATCCCGAGCACGTTCGCGACGTAGTTCGCCGCGCTCTTGCCGCGGAACGCGCCCTCCGCGTAAAGCGCTTCGACGAGCTCGCGCCGGTGCTCGCGCGTGAGCCCGTTCAGCCCGACCTGACGTTCGCGCAGCCAGCCGTGCAGGAACGTGTTGATGCGCTCCTGCCAGTCGTCGCGGAACAGTTCGTCCGGCTGGGCAACGACGCCTGCGCCCTTGATGAACAGGTCGAGCGTTGCGCGCACCTCGTCGAACACCGCGATGTTGAAGTTGATGCACATCATCCCGGCCGGGCGGCCTTCGTCGTCGAACAGCACGTTGCTCACGCAGCGCATCCGCCGGCCGTCCCAGTTCAGCTTCTCGTACGGGCCGATTACGCGCTCGCGCGCGGAATGATCGATTTCCTCGAGCGCGGAATCGTCGCCGACCTCGCGCTTCGACAGGTTGTTCGCGAGATACAGCACGGTCTGGTCGTGCAGGTCGTGGATCACGACTTCCGCGTACGGGAAGAACAGCGCGGCGATACCGTCGGCGATCGGCGCATAGCGGGTGAGCAGCAGGTTCTTGACGGGGGATTGCTTCTTGCGCATCGGGTTCGCCATCTCGGGTGGGCGGGGGCCGGGCAGCGCATCGGGCCGGCGTGCCGGCCGCATCGGAGCGCGTGAGCGAGCGCGCGACGGAGTAGCGGGCGGGGCGTGGTTGCGCCGCAAGCAGACGACCGGACAACGATCGCGGGGAAGTCTCGAACCGGCGCGCAGCGAACCACCGCCACGCGCCGGCCTTCACGCTTCGCTTAGAACCCGCCCGACTTGATCAGCTGGTTGAGGTTCGCGATGTTCAGGCTGCCGAAGCCGGTCGTGTAATCCCAGCCGGTGCCTGCGTTGTAGCCATACCCCTGATAGCCGTTGTTCCCCGACACCACGTCGTAGCGCACGAGCGACGGGTTCGACGGAACGTCGGCGTAGAACTTGCCGGCCGGGAAGCCGAGGCCCGTGCCGTTCGCTGCGAGCAGGCGCGCCCAGAGGCCCGTGAAGATCGGCGCGGCGAGGCTCGTGCCGCCGATCTGCTGCAACTGGCCGTAGTTGTAGATGTACGCGCCGGTGCTTTGCGCCGCGTCGAACGACACGTCCGGCAGCTGGCGGTTGCTGCCCGACTGCCAAGACGGCGCGGGCAGGATCGTGCTGACGCCGCCGCCCGTCGCCCACAGCTTGCCGTTGCCGTCGAGCCCTTCGTTCCACACGGTTTCATTCGAGAACGCGCCCGACGACGTCGTGTAGAGCGTCGTGCCGCCGATCGCGAGCACGTGCGGCGACGAAGCCGGCCACGACACCGTGTAGTTCGAGCCGTCCGGATAGCCGCGGTTGTTGCACTCGTACACGCCTTCGTCGCCCGACGAAACCGAGAACGTCTGCCCTTGTGCCGCAGCGGTCGTGAAGATCTGTTCCTCGGCGTCGATCGTGCCGTCCGCGTTCGCATCGGTTTCGCACCAGCCGAGCGATACGTTGATCACTTTCGCAGTGTTGTCCGACACGGCCTGGTTGAACGCCTGCGTGAGGCCGGTGTTGCCGCTGGCGTTGAGGTCGGCCATGTAGAACACGAGCTTGCCGACCTTGCCGCCGGCCGAGCCGACGATCGACTGGCTGTCGAGATCCCACTCGCCCTGGCCGTCCTGGTCGTCGGTGTAGGTGCCGCCCGAGCCGTTGGTCTGGACGGTCTGCGTCGAGACGGTGCTGTAACCGTTGCTCGACGTGAACTGCTTCAGGTCCTGCAGCGTCTGCGACACGCCGCCGATCGTGATGATGCCGACGGTGACGCCGGCTGCGGTCGGCACGCCGGTTGCGTTGTAGAGGCCCGGGAATTCCTTCGGATAGTGGCCGGTCGCCGTGCCGGCCGCGAGCGCCTGCGGCTTCGACACGTTGCCGATGCGCAGCAGCGGCCGCGCATGCGCGACGCTCTGCAGCCCGAGCACCGAGCCGACGACGTCGCCGAGCGCGCGCGGCACCTGTGCGGTCGACGTATTGGCGAAGCCCGAGCGGCCCGCGTATTCGAAGTGCACGAGCGACGTGTTGAATGCGGTCTTCACGGTGCCGGCCGTGCCACGTGCGGATACCAGCAACCGGTTCGGTGCGACCTCGACGTTCACGAAGCCGCTCTTGTGCAGATAGTCGACGACCGACTTCACCTGCGCTTCGGTCGGCGCGTAGTTGGCGAGGAACTGCGCATGCGTGAGGTACTGGCGGTATTGCGCGCTGCCCGGCCGGTTCACGTCGCGCGACAGTTGCTTGAGCTGCGCGGCATTGCGCAGCTTCAGGCTGACGACGACGTTGGTCGTTTCGCCGGCCGCAAGTTCGAGCGACGGCGCCGCGCTGCGCGCCATCAACTGCGGGCCGGTCAGAAAGGCCTTCGTGTGGGTGTCGACCCAGTCCGTCGCCGCATGCGCCGCAGCGGCGGCGAACACGAGCGGTGCCACGCACGCAAGGCGGCGGGGCGACGGCAGGGGCAGGGCAAACCAGGCGTTCCTTTTCATCGGGAGTCCTTTTTAGGAGAGACGACGTTGCTGGAGCCCTCGACCCTTGTGGGATCGCGAGCGGTGACGAGCGTAGGGCGTCACCGCCGTTCAAGTAGCTGCCATTTTCCATAGCTGTCAGTTCTGACATCGGCGCGTGCGTGCGCATGCGTTACGTCATTCGCGCAAGCGATCGCAGCAGGGGCGAACGGAACCGGTTCGCGATACGACGGCATGCAAGGCGCGACGCTCGCACGCACGAGTCGCTCGTCGCGGCGCCTGAGCGTGCACGATCGCGAAGCGGATCGATGCGTGAACGCATCGCGCACGACCGGTCGTTGCCGCGTGCCGCGTCGCACTATGTGGTCAAACGCAACGACACGGCAGGAACGGATCGGCGCGTGCACAAAAAAGGGGCTGGTCGATCGCAAACGTTTCCCGAACTGTGGAACGGTGCTTCCGACAGTCTTGCGGGCTGCTTTCGGATTCCATGCTGCGGTTGCAAATTAGAGTAAAGACTCGAATCCGGCGGCGTGCGCGTGCCGACACGGTGGACGGCGGGCTCGCGCGAGATCGCACGACGCCGTTCGTGAAATTCCGTCTTGACGCGCGTCGATCAGCGGATATCCTTCGATTCATAACCATCGGGTTATGGATTTGGACATGCAGAACGCACACGACATGCTTTTCAGGACACTTGCCGATCCCACGCGCCGCGCGCTCTTCGAGCGGCTGTGCGCGGACGGCGAGCTGACGGTTGCCGCGCTGACGGCCCATGCGGGCGTCTCGCAGCCGGCCGTCTCGAAGCATCTCGGCGTCCTGAAGCAGGCCGGGCTCGTGAGCGATCGTCACGAAGGCCGGCAGACGCACTACAGCGCGCAGCCTCAAGCGCTGGCCCCGTTGATCGACTGGACGAGCCAGATGGCCGGCTTCTGGCAGAACCGGTTCGATGCCCTCGAAGATCTTCTGAAAAGGATGGACCAGTAATGAACCAGGCCACCACCGAAACGCGCTCCGTCGTCGTCGACCGGGAGCTGCCTCATCCGCCGGAGAAGATCTGGCGCGCGCTCACACAACCGCACCTGATCGAGGCGTGGCTGATGAAGAGCGACTTCGAGCCCGTCGCGGGCCGCGCCTTCAGCTTCCGCGCCGACTGGGGCTCGGTCGACTGCACGGTCCTGACGATCGAGCCGCCGCATGCGTTGTCCTATACGTGGGCTGCGTACGGCCTCGAAAGCGTCGTCACGTGGAGGCTCACGCCGACGCCGGGCGGCACGCACCTGCGGATGGAGCAGGTCGGCTTCCACACGGATCAGGAGCAGGCGTACCGCGGCGCGCAGCACGGCTGGGTCCGGTTCTTCGACGCGCTCGGACAGGTGCTGGCCCGCCCCGACGAAGGCACGGAGGCCCGCGCATGAGCACAACGGATCTCACGCCGTCGGAGCGCATCGACGCGCTGATCGCCGGCATCGCCGACTGGCGCGGCAAGACCTTCGCCGACCTGCGCCAGACGATCCTCGACGCGCAAGCGGGCATCGTCGAGGAATGGAAATGGATGGGCAGCCCCGTATGGTCGTGCGACGGGATGATCGCGGTGGCGAACGCGCACAAGGGCAAGGTGAAGGTGACCTTCATGCACGGCGCGCAGCTGCCCGATCCCGACCAGCTGTTCAACGACGGCCTCGACGGCAATGCGCGGCGCGCGATCGATTTCTTCGAAGGCGACAAGCTCGACAAGCGGGCGCTGAAGAACCTCGTACGCGCGGCGATCGACTACAACCGCACGCATCTGAAGAAGAACGCGCGGTCCGGCGCGGCTGCGAAGCCGCGCAGCAGCAAGGCCGCATGATGCGCGCCTGACGCGCAGGCAAAAAAAAGCCCGACACGAGGTCGGGCATCCAAATCGGCCGCAACCGCCGCGAGGCGGCTGCGGCACCTGCAAAAGCAGGGCGCTTACGCTGCGAGCAGCGAGCGCAGCACGAACGGCAGGATACCGCCGTGCTTGTAGTAGTCGACTTCGATCGGCGTATCGATGCGCAGCAGCACCTGCACGCGCTGCGTTTCGCCGTTCTTGCGGTTGATCACGAGCGTGACGTCCTGCTGCGGCTTGAAGTCGTCGCCGAGGCCTTCGATGTCGTACGTTTCGTCGCCGGTGATGCCGAGCGACTGGATGCTGTCCGAGCCCTTGAACTGCAGCGGCAGCACGCCCATGCCGACCAGGTTCGAACGGTGGATGCGCTCGAAGCTGCGTGCGATCACGGCCTTCACGCCGAGCAGTTGCGTGCCCTTCGCGGCCCAGTCGCGCGACGAGCCCGTGCCGTACTCTTCGCCCGCGAACACGACCGTCGGCGTATCGGCGCCGACATACTGCATGGCCGCGTCGTAGATCGACTGCTGTTCGCCGCTCGGCTGGTGGATCGTCAGGCCGCCTTCGACGCGCGAGCCGTCTTCCTTCGCCGGGATCATCAGGTTCTTGATCCGGACGTTCGCGAACGTGCCGCGCATCATCACGTCGTGGTTGCCGCGGCGCGAGCCGTAGCTGTTGAAATCGGCCTTCTGAACGCCGTTTTCCTTCAGCCACTTGCCTGCCGGCGAATCTTCCTTGATCGAGCCTGCCGGGCTGATGTGGTCGGTCGTGACCGAGTCACCGAAAATGCCCAGAGCACGTGCGCCCTTGACCGTCGGGATCGACGCAGCCGGTTCCATCGAGAAGTCGTTGCCGAAGAACGGCGGCTCGGCGATGTACGTCGACTTCGGCCAGTCGTAGACCTGGCCCGATTCGCCCTCGATCTTGCTCCAGAGGTCGCCCTTCTTGGTCAGCTTCGAGTAGTTGTCCTCGAACTTCTTCGGATCGAGCGCGAACTTGAGCAGCGCGTGGATTTCTTCGCTCGTCGGCCAGATGTCGCCGAGGTAGATGTCGCGGCCGCCCTTGCCCTTGCCGACCGGCTCGGTCATCAGGTCGCGCGTGATGTTGCCGGCGATCGCGTAGGCGACGACCAGCGGCGGCGACGCGAGGAAGTTCGCGCGGATGTTCGGGTGGATACGCGCTTCGAAGTTACGGTTGCCCGACAGCACGGCTGCCGCGACGATGTCGTTCTTCGTGATCGCTTCGTTCAGCTCCGGCGTCAGGTCGCCCGCGTTGCCGATACAGGTCGTGCAGCCGTAGGCCGCGACTTCGAAGCCGAGCTTCGACAGGTAGGGCAGCAGGCCCGTCTTCGTCAGATACTCGGTGACGATGCGCGATCCCGGCGCGAGCGAGGTCTTGATCTTCGGATCGACCGTGAGGCCGGCCTCGACCGCCTTCTTCGCGAGCAGGCCGGCGGCCAGCAGCACGCTCGGGTTCGACGTGTTCGTGCACGACGTGATCGCGGCGATCAGCACGTCGCCGTTCTTCACGTCGACGCCGTTGCTCGTCGTGTATTGCGTGGCCAGGTCGTCCGCCTTCTTCGCGAAGCCGTTGTCCGCCACCGGCTTCGAGAACAGGTCGGTGAACGTCGACTTGACGTTGCCGATCTCGATGCGGTCCTGCGGACGCTTCGGGCCGGCCAGCGACGGTGCGACCGTTGCCAGGTCGAGCGTCACCGTCTTCGTGTAGTCGATGTCGCCGGCCTTCGGGATGCCGAACAGCTTCTGCGCCTTGAAGTAGTTTTCGAACGCGGCGATTTCCGCCTTCGTGCGGCCCGTGCCTTCGAAGTAGTCGATCGTCTTTTCGTCGACCGGGAAGAAGCCCATCGTTGCGCCGTATTCCGGCGCCATGTTGCCGATCGTCGCGCGGTCCGGCAGCGACAGCGACTTCGTGCCTTCGCCGAAGAATTCGACGAACTTGCCGACGACCTTCTCCTTGCGCAGCATTTCGGTGATCGTCAGCACCAGGTCGGTGGCCGTCACGCCTTCGCGCAGCTTGCCCTTCAGCTCGACGCCGACGACGTCCGGCGTCAGGAAGTACACCGGCTGGCCGAGCATGCCGGCTTCCGCCTCGATGCCGCCCACGCCCCAGCCGACCACGCCGATGCCGTTGATCATCGTCGTGTGGCTGTCGGTGCCGACGAGCGTATCCGGGTAGTACACGGTGTCGCCGCCGTCCGCCTTCTTGTGGACGCCGCGCGCGAGGTATTCGAGGTTCACCTGGTGGACGATGCCGACGCCCGGCGGCACGACCTTGAACGTGTCGAATGCCTGCATGCCCCACTTCATGAACTGGTAGCGCTCGTTGTTGCGCTGGAATTCCAGTTTCATGTTCAGGTCGAGCGCGTCCTTCTGGCGGAAGTAATCGATCTGCACCGAGTGGTCGACGACGAGATCGACCGGGACCAGCGGTTCGATCTTCTTCGGGTTCTTGCCCGTACGCTCCGCGACGCCGCGCATGGCCGCGATGTCGGCGAGCAGCGGCACGCCCGTGAAGTCCTGCAGCACGACGCGCGACACCACGAACGGAATTTCGTCGACGCGCTTCTCGGTCGGCTTCCAGTTCGCGAGCTGCTCGATGTGCGCTTCGGTGATTTTCTTGCCGTCGTAGTTGCGCAGCACGGACTCGAGCACGATACGGATCGACACCGGCAGGCGTTCGATCTTCGTCTTCAGTTCCTTGCCGAGCTGCGGCAGCGAGTAGAACTTGCCTTTGCCGGAACCGCTGTCGAATTCCTTGAGGGTCTTGTGGAGATTGTGGGCCATGGTGATTTTCCTGGGTTTAAGGCTAGGAAACAAAGTGTCCTGTAGATGACGGCTATATCACATACAGATCGACGTACTCATCGACCGGCATCGCTTCGAGCTTTGCCTGGTCCAGCGACACGTCGAGAATCGCTTGTTGCTGCTTTGCCGGGAAGCGGCGGGCAAGGTTGGTCCTGAACTTCTCGACCAGGAGCGGGACGCCTTCGGCCCGGCGCCGTCGGTGGCCGAGCGGGTATTCGACCGCCACCTCGGCAAGCTTCGACCCGTCCGTGAACTCGAGCGTCAGTGCATTCGCGATCGAGCGCTTGTCCGGGTCGTGGTAATCCTTCGTGAACTGCGGATCCTCGACGCACACGGTTTTCGCGCGCAGCGCGTCGATGCGGGGATCGGCGGCGGCCGAATCTTCGTAGTCGGCCGCGGTCAGCCGGCCGTACAACAGCGGCACGGCGACCATGTACTGGATGCAGTGGTCGCGGTCGGCCGGATTGGCGAGCGGGCCCTGCTTGTCGATGATGCGGATCGCGGCCGCGTGCGTGCGGATCGTGATCCGGCTGATGTCGTCGGTCGTGCGGCCCGCGGCGGCGAGCTGCGCATGCAGCTGCAGCGCGGCCTCGGCAGCCGTTTGCGCGTGGAATTCCGCGGGGAACGCGATCTTGAACAGCACGTTTTCCATCACGTACGTGCCGTACGGGCGCTGGAAGCGGAACGGCTTGCCGTCGAACAGCACGTCGTAGAAGCCCCAGGTTTTAGCGGTGAGCGCCGACGGGTAGCCCATTTCACCCGTTTTCGCGATCAGCGCCAGGCGCACCGCGCGGGAGGTTGCATCGCCGGCCGCCCATGACTTGCGCGAGCCGGTGTTCGGTGCGTGGCGGTAGGTGCGCAGCGCCTGGCCGTCGACGAACGCGTTGGACACCGCATTGACTAGCTCGTCGCGCGTGAGCCCGAGCAGCCGGCCGACGACGGCCGTCGATGCGACCTTCACGAGCAGCACGTGGTCGAGCCCGACCGCATTGAACGAATTCTCGAGAGCGAGGCAGCCCTGGATCTCGTGGGCCTGGATCATCGCGACCAGCACGTCGCGCATCGTGAGCGGCTTCCGGCCGGCCGCGACGGCCGTGCGGGAAAGCCAGTCGGCCGTCGCCAGGATTCCGCCGAGATTGTCGGACGGATGACCCCATTCGGCGGCGAGCCAGGTGTCGTTGAAGTCCAGCCAGCGGATCATCGCGCCGATGCCGAATGCGGCCTGGACGGGATCGAGCTGGAAGGACGTGCCGGGCACCTTCGCGCCGTTCGGCACGATCGTGCCGGGCACGACGGGGCCAAGCAGCTTGGTGCAGGCAGGGTAGGACAGCGCCTCGAGTCCACATCCGAGCGTGTCGATCAGGCAATGACGCGCCGTCTCCAGCGCGAGCGCGCTGTCGATGCCGGCATTCAGCACGTAGTCGACGATATCGACGAGTACCGTATCCGGAGCAGGGCGGACGTTGGAGACCGGGGCGGACATCGAGGGGCCGATGGGAACGCGCTTAGTTC
Source organism: Burkholderia sp. Ac-20392 (assembly GCF_017104585.1). Classification (NCBI taxonomy): domain Bacteria; kingdom Pseudomonadati; phylum Pseudomonadota; class Betaproteobacteria; order Burkholderiales; family Burkholderiaceae; genus Burkholderia; species Burkholderia sp. Ac-20392. The sequence continues at coordinate 29,566 of NZ_JAAGPB010000032.1, read as the reverse complement.
GTTGCCGGCTTCAGCTCGTTCGACTGCGTCGGTGCCGGCGTGCCTTGCGTCATTTCCGGCGTCACGCATTCGTCCGCGAGGCGCTCGCCGCCGTTTGCGTCGGAGAACAGCATCGCCTTGGTCGGGATCACGATCAGCTTGAAGCCTGCTGCCGGATCGTAGAACGTGTCGGCGCCCGTCGTCGTGGCCTGACGCGGCAGCTTGTAGTTCTTCTTCGCCCAGTGAACCGTGACGACCTGGTCGCGCTTCATGTCGCCGGCGAGGTCGAACGACAGACCTTCCTTGCAGGACCACTTGACCGCGCCGTCCGGTACCGGATCAACCTTGGCTGCGGCACGTGCCTGGGCCTTCTTGCTGCGCGGGATGATGCGCTTGGCCGGCGCCGGGCGCTTGGCCGTTGCCTTCTTCGCGGTCGTCGTGGTCGTACCCTGGGCAAACGCGCTCGGAGCCGACACCAGCATCGTGGCGGACAAGGCGCCGATGGCGGTAGCGATCAGGAGTTTCTTCATGGAGTCAGAACCTTTCGATAATCAGTTGACAAGGGCCGGCAATCGAAGCTGCCGGCCGGTTTGAAACTGCACGCGCCCCGAAAGCGCGCAGCGGCCGCTATTTTCACCTATTTGGCCGCGCATATATCAGGTTTTCGGGCTCCGTTACGTTTTTTGTCGTTTCGCAAACCTCTATCCGGTTCGCGCGTCGTCGAATGCATGAAACTCGTGTATCGGCCGGCGGCGCGCGCTTACGGCGCGCTGCCCGCGGCGGCCGGGCCGAACAGCGGCGCGGCCTCGGCCGGTACGGGCTGGCCGGTGGCTCGCGCGCGGCGCAGCACCGACCAGTAATACCGGTAGCTCGCGCGATCGTGCAGCGTATCACCGTGGCGCGTCGGGCCCCAGTCGGCGGCCTGCGCGGCCAGCAGGATCTCGGCGGCCAGTACGACCTCGTCGGTGCGCGGCGCGAATGCGTCGACGATCGGGCGGATCTGCGCGGGGTGGATGCTCCACATCCGCGTGAAGGCGAATTCGTCGCGCGCCCGGCGTGCATCGGCGGCGACGATGCTCATGTCGCGCACCTCGGTCGTCACGTTGTGCGACGGCGTCTTGCCGTGCGCGTGGCAAGACGCGGCGATTTCCAGCTTCGCGCGGCGCACGAGCGGGTGCTCGAACTGGCCGGGCGAGCGCATCGCGGAATCGGGAATCGCGCCATGGTGCGCGGAGACGAAATCCATCAGCCCGAAGCTCAGCGTGCCGACCGTCGGCAGCGCGGCGAGGGCGACCGCATGCGCGAGCGCGCCGTGCGTCTCGACCAGCACGTCGACCGGAATCGGCTGCGCGATGCCGAGCTCGCGGCGCGTGCCTTCGATGAACGCGGTCATTTCGGCTGCGTCGGCGGCACTCGCGATCTTCGGGAGCGTGATGTAGGCGGGGGCGCGCGACGCACGCAGCACGGTGCGCACGTCGTCGCGCCAGTGCGGGTGGGAAAAGTCGTGGATACGGACGCCGACGCGGCCGAAGCGGTTCTCGTCGCTGCCGAGGATGTCGGCGACGAGTGCCGCATGCGCGGCTTCCTGGCCGACGGCCGCACCGTCTTCGCAGTCGAGCGTGATGTCGAACACGGGGCCCAGCTCGGCCTGCAGCGCGAGTGACTTGCGCATCAGCTTTTCGCTGCCCGCGTAGTGATCACAGCAGGGCAGGATCGCGGGCGGGGACGCCCCGTCGTACAGCACTTGTGCAGGAGTGAGCGCGGCCATCTCGTCTACGTCAGGGAAGCGGGTCAACGTGGAGAAAATCGGATTCGGGCGCGTTCTGGGCCGGTGCGCGGCGGGCGCGGGGCGGCAAAACGTGCGCGGATCGGATCGGGCGGCCGGGCCGGCGGCATGCCGGCCCGGGCCGAAACCGGGCTGCCCGAGGGCCGCCCGGCAATACGCGTGATGCTTAGTTCTTCAGCAGGTGGGCGACGCCATCGCGCTCTTCGAGCAGCTCGGCCAGCGTGCCGTCCATCTTCTCGCGCGAGAACGCGTCGATTTCGAGGCCTTCGATGCGCTTGTACTCGCCGTTTTCGCAAACGACCGGCACGCCGTAGATGATGTCTTCGGGGATGCCGTACGAGCCGTCCGACGGGATGCCCATCGTGACCCACTTGCCGTTCGTGCCGAGGACCCAGTCACGCACGTGGTCGATCGCTGCGTTCGCTGCCGACGCTGCCGACGACAGGCCGCGCGCTTCGATGATCGCCGCGCCGCGCTTGCCGACGGTCGGGATGAACGTGTCGCGGTTCCACACGTCGTCGTTGATCAGCTTCAGCAGCGATTCGCCTTCGGCGGTCGCGAAGCGGAAGTCGGGGTACATCGTCGGCGAGTGGTTGCCCCACACGGCGAGCTTCTCGATCGATGCGACCGGCTTGCCCGACTTCGCTGCGAGCTGCGACAGCGCGCGGTTGTGGTCGAGGCGCAGCATGGCCGTGAAGTTCTTCTTCGGCAGATCCGGTGCCGACTTCATCGCGATGTAGGCGTTCGTGTTCGCCGGGTTGCCGACGACCAGCACCTTCACGTCGCGGCTTGCGACTTCGTTCAGCGCAGCGCCCTGAACCGTGAAGATTTCGGCGTTTGCCGACAGCAGGTCCTTGCGCTCCATGCCCTTCGAGCGCGGACGTGCGCCGACCAGCAGTGCGACGTCGGCATCCTTGAATGCGACCTTCGGATCATCGGTGATCACGACGCCCGACAGCAGCGGGAACGCGCAATCGTCGAGTTCCATCACGACGCCTTTGACGGCGCCTTGGGCTTGCGGGAGGTCGAGCAGTTGCAGGATGACCGGCTGGTCCTTGCCGAGCAGGTCGCCGTTCGCGATGCGGAACAGCAGGGAGTAAGCGATTTGACCTGCGGCGCCGGTGACGGCAACACGCTTTGCGGGCTTAGCCATTGAAAATCTCCAGGACGGGTAAAGCGTTGGACACTCGCGAAAACGCCATTCTATGCGCGTTGTGCGGAGTGTTGCATTGAAGCAGGGCGGAGGACTCGCGATGGCAGACGCGGTGAACCTGGAGACGGCCGTGGCACGTAGCCGGGGACGCGCTTTTGCACCCGCGAACCCTTGCTCGACCCGGAGTGTAGGAGCCGTCTCGCTCAAAGTCAAACGGTATCATATGTCTTATATAAGACAGATGTTTTGCGGAAATTGAGTGGACTTAAAAGTGCGGTTTGTGATGAAATGCGCGCCATGACATCGAACCAGGCGAATACCGCGAATCAGACCGGCGCAGGCGGCCCAGGGCAGCCGGGCGCGAGCGATCCCGCATCTTCGCCTGCAGCTGCTCCGTCGCCGACGTTCAGCCCGTTATACCAGCAGATTAAGTCATTAATCACGCAAAGTCTCGAAACCGGTGAGTGGAAGCCGGGCGAGATCATCCCGAGCGAGGTGGAGCTCGCGGCCCGCTACAAGGTCAGCCAGGGCACCGTCCGCAAGGCGATCGACGAGCTGGCCGCCGAAAACCTCGTGGTCCGGCGGCAGGGCAAGGGTACTTTTGTTGCAACGCACAATGAGGATCGCGCGCAGTTCCGCTTCCTGCGGCTGCTGGCCGACGACGGTGCCGAGCATCCGCACGTGAGCCGCCTGCTCGAATGCCGGCGCCTGCGCGCGCCAGCCGAGATCGCGCGGCAGCTCGACCTGAAGCCGGCCGATCCCGTCGTGCAGGTGCGCCGCCTGCTGGAATTCGAGAACGAAGTGACGGTGCTCGACGAGATCTGGCTGCCGGGCGCGATGTTCCGCGGGCTTACGTTCGAGCGGCTGAGCGAGTACAAGGGGCCGCTCTACGCGATGTTCGAGACGGAGTTCGGCACGCGGATGATCCGCGCGACGGAAAAGATCCGCGCGGTGGCGGCGGAGCCGGCGGTGGCCGACCTGCTGCACGTGCCGGCAGGTTTTCCTTTGCTGTCGGTCGAGCGCGTGTCCTATACATACGGAGACCGGCCGGTGGAAGTGCGTCGCGGCTGGTATGTCACAACCGGGTACTACTATCAGAATGACTTGAGCTGACGGTGTATCGGCTCAAGCCGAGTGCGTTCGCGTTCCCCACGTTCGCGAAGCACGTTTCGGGCCGCCTTTGTTCTTGTTCGCGCAACTATCCAGAGCAGACTTTCGCTGCAGCGCGATATAAAAAGGCGCTAAAATCGCGGATTAGTGTGACAACATAGTAGGGGTCTAGCATGACTGATGCAGTAAGAAAGCCGAGGCCGGAATACCGGAACATCGGATTCGGCGATATCACGATGAAATATCGCATGCCGCTGGCAGCGATATTGTCGATTCTCCATCGAGTCAGCGGCGCGCTGCTGTTCTTGTTCCTGCCGTTCCTGCTGTTCCTCTTCGACCAGAGCCTCACGTCCGAGCTCAGCTTCGAAGTATTCAAGGCTTTCCTCTCCAACATCATTGTCAAGCTGATCGTCCTCGCACTGTCGTGGGCCTTCTTCCACCATTTCTGCGCCGGCATTCGCCACCTGCTGATGGACGTCAACCACGACGCCGTCACGAAGGAAGGCGGCAAGCGGACGGCAGTCGTCGTCTTTGTCGTCTCGATCGCCCTGACGATCGCCATGGCACTCAAACTGTTCGGAGCATTCTAAGAAAATGGCAGCCAATAACCGAATCGGCTCGAAGCGCCTCGTCGTCGGCGCACATTACGGCCTGCGCGACTGGCTTGCGCAGCGCGTTACCGCCACGATCATGGCGGTCTACACGGTCATTCTGCTCGTCCTGTTCTTCGGCGCGCACGATTTCTCGTATGAAGGCTGGGCATCGATCTTCGCCGCGCAATGGATGAAGCTCGCCACCTTCGTGATGCTGCTTTCCCTCTTCTACCACGCATGGGTCGGCGTGCGCGACATCTGGATGGACTACGTGAAGCCCGTCGGTGTGCGCCTGCTGCTGCAATCGCTGACCATCGTCTGGCTGCTCGCATGTGCGGGCTACGCCGCGCAGATTCTCTGGAGAGTGTAAAGAATGGCTGCAATCAAAACTAACCTCCCGCGCCGCAAGTTCGACGTGGTGATCGTCGGCGCGGGCGGCTCCGGCTTGCGCGCAGCGCTGCAACTGTCGCGCGCGGGCCTGTCGGTCGGCGTGCTGTCGAAGGTGTTCCCGACGCGTTCGCACACGGTGGCCGCGCAGGGTGGTATCGGTGCGTCGCTCGGCAACATGAGCGAAGACAACTGGCACTTCCACTTCTACGACACGATCAAGGGCTCCGACTGGCTCGGCGACCAGGACGCGATCGAATTCATGTGCCGTGAAGCGCCGAACGTCGTGTACGAACTCGAGCACTTCGGCATGCCGTTCGACCGTAACGCGGACGGCACGATCTACCAGCGCCCGTTCGGCGGCCATACCGCGAACTACGGCGAGAAGCCGGTCCAGCGCGCATGCGCGGCCGCCGACCGTACCGGTCACGCGCTGCTGCACACGCTGTACCAGCAGAACGTCGAAGCGAAGACGCAGTTCTTCGTCGAATGGATGGCGCTCGACCTGATCCGCGACGCGGAAGGCGACGTGCTCGGCGTGACGGCCCTCGAGATGGAGACGGGTGACGTCTACATCATGGAAGGCAAGACGACGCTGTTCGCGACGGGCGGCGCAGGCCGGATCTTCGCAGCATCGACCAACGCGTTCATCAACACCGGCGACGGCCTCGGCATGGCTGCGCGTTCGGGCATCGCGCTGCAGGACATGGAGTTCTGGCAGTTCCACCCGACCGGCGTGGCCGGCGCGGGCGTGCTGATCACCGAAGGCGTGCGCGGCGAAGGCGGTATCCTGCGCAACGCGAACGGCGAGCGCTTCATGGAGCGCTATGCACCGACGCTGAAGGATCTGGCGCCGCGTGACTTCGTGTCGCGTTCGATGGACCAGGAAATCAAGGAAGGCCGTGGCGTGGGTCCGAACAAGGATCACGTGCTGCTCGACCTGTCGCACATCGGCGCCGAGACGATCATGAAGCGTCTGCCGTCGATCCGCGAAATCGCGCTGAAGTTCGCGAACGTCGACGCGATCAAGGAACCGATCCCGGTCGTCCCGACGATCCACTACCAGATGGGCGGCATCCCGACCAACATCCACGGCCAGGTCGTCGGCACGACGCGTGGCGGTCACAAGGATCCGGTCAACGGCTTCTACGCAGTGGGCGAATGCTCGTGCGTGTCCGTGCACGGCGCGAACCGCCTCGGCACGAACTCTCTGCTTGACCTCGTGGTGTTCGGCCGTGCGGCCGGCAACCACATCGTCGAGCACGTGAAGAACCAGAAGGAACACAAGCCGCTGCCGGCCGATGCAGGCGAATTCTCGCTGGCACGCCTGGCGAAGCTCGACAAGTCGACCTCGGGTGAATACACGCAGGACGTCGCGAACGACATCCGCGCAACGATGCAGAAGCATGCAGGCGTGTTCCGCACGTCGGCGCTGCTGAAGGAAGGCGTCGAGCAGATGGCCGGCCTGGCGTCGCGCGTGGAAAACATCCACCTGAAGGACAAGTCGAAGGTGTTCAACACCGCGCGCGTCGAAGCGCTCGAGCTGGAGAACCTGATCGAAGTTGCTCGCGCAACGATGGTGTCGGCGGAAGCGCGCAAGGAAAGCCGTGGCGCACACGCCCACAGCGACTACGAACACCGCGACGACGAGAACTGGCTGCGCCACACGCTGTGGTACAGCGAAGGCGATCGCCTCGACTACAAGCCGGTTCAAATGAAGCCGCTGACGGTCGAATCCGTGCCGCCGAAGCCGCGCACGTTCTAAGCCGAGTCAAAGGAATCCGAAATGGCAAAACGCATTTTTGAAGTCTACCGCTACGATCCGGACAAGGACGCAGCGCCGCGCATGCAGACGTACGAACTCGAGCTCGAGCACGAGCGCATGCTGCTCGACGCACTGGTGAAGCTGAAGGCAGTGGACGAGACGCTGTCGTTCCGCCGTTCGTGCCGTGAAGGCGTGTGCGGTTCGGACGCGATGAACATCAACGGCAAGAACGGTCTCGCGTGCCTGACGAACCTGAACGACCTGCCGCAGAAGATCGTGCTGCGTCCGCTGCCGGGCCTGCCCGTCGTGCGTGACCTGATCGTCGACATGACGCACTTCTTCAACCAGTACCACTCGATCAAGCCGTACCTGATCAACGACGCGCCGCCGCCGGAGAAGGAACGCCTCCAGTCGCCGGAAGAGCGCGACGAGCTCGACGGCGTGTACGAGTGCATTCTGTGCGCGAGCTGCTCGACGTCGTGCCCGAGCTTCTGGTGGAACCCGGACAAGTTCGTCGGCCCGGCCGGCCTGCTGCAGGCTTACCGCTTCATCGCGGACAGCCGCGACACCGCCACCGGCGAGCGTCTCGACAACCTGGAAGACCCGTACCGTCTGTTCCGTTGCCACACGATCATGAACTGCGTCGACGTTTGCCCGAAGGGCCTGAACCCGACGAAGGCGATCGGCAAGATCAAGGAACTGATGGTCCGCCGCGCTGTTTAAGTCGAGATGAGCGATTCGCATCAATCCGACCCGCACCGTCGCGCACGCCTCCGCTGGCGTGCGCGGCGGGGTCTGCTGGAAAACGACATCATTTTCGAGCGTTTCTTCAGCAGATACGAGCATGACCTCACCGATGCAGACGTAGGCGCGTTGTCGCGCCTGCTCGATCTGAGCGACAACGACCTGATGGACTTGCTCCTCGCGCGCAAGGAACCAGAAGGCGACCTAGACAGCCCGGATATTCACCGGCTGTTGGAGATGCTGCGCAACGTGTAACGCGTTACGCCCGTTATCGAATCCCGTTTCTTTATTTCGATTGAGGATGTGCCATGACTCCGTCTGATGTTAAAGCCACGCTATCGTTCAGCGACAACTCGCCGAGCGTCGAACTGCCGATCTACAAGGGCACGATGGGCCCGGACGTAATCGACATCCGCAAGCTGTACGGCCAGACCGGCAAGTTCACGTACGACCCGGGCTTCATGTCGACGGCAGCTTGTAATTCGGCGATCACGTACATCGACGGCGACAAGGGCGAGCTGCTGTACCGTGGCTACCCGATCGACAACCTCGCGCAAAACGCGGACTTCCTCGAAAGCTGCTACCTGCTGCTGAAGGGTGAACTGCCGAACGCAGCGCAGAAGAAGGAGTTCGTCGATACCGTCACGAAGCACACGATGGTGCACGAGCAGATGCACTTCTTCTTCCGTGGCTTCCGTCGCGACGCGCACCCGATGGCGATCCTGGTCGCTGCAGTCGGCGCGCTGTCGGCGTTCTACCACGACTCGCTCGACATCAACGATCCGCGTCACCGTGAAGTGTCGGCGATCCGCATGATCGCGAAGCTGCCGACGCTCGTCGCGATGGCATACAAGTACAGCATCGGTCAGCCGTTCGTGTATCCGAAGAACTCGCTGTCGTACAGCGCGAACTTCATGCACATGATGTTCTCGAACCCGTGCGAAGAGTACAAGGTCAACGACGTGCTCGTCCGCGCACTCGACCGTATCCTGATCCTGCACGCAGACCACGAGCAGAACGCATCGACGTCGACCGTCCGTCTGGCCGGCTCGTCGGGCGCGAACCCGTTCGCCTGTATCGCGGCTGGTATCGCATGTCTGTGGGGCCCGGCGCACGGTGGTGCGAACGAAGCCGCACTGAACATGCTCGAGCAGATCGGTTCGCCGGACAACATCCCCGAATTCATCAAGCAGGTGAAGGACAAGAATTCGGGCGTGAAGCTGATGGGCTTCGGTCACCGCGTGTACAAGAACTACGACCCGCGTGCGAAGCTGATGCGCGAAACGTGCTACGAAGTGCTGAACGAACTGGGCCTGCACGACGACCCGCTGTTCAAGCTCGCGATGCAGCTCGAGAAGATCGCGCTGGAAGACGAATACTTCGTGTCGCGCAAGCTGTACCCGAACGTCGACTTCTACTCGGGCATCGTCCAGCGCGCGCTGGGCATCCCGACGTCGATGTTCACGTGTATCTTCGCGATGGCACGTACGGTCGGCTGGATCGCACAGTGGAACGAAATGATCGGCGATCCGGAACAGAAGATCGGCCGTCCGCGTCAGCTGTTCATCGGCGATACGCCGCGCGAAGCGAAGCCGCTCAACGCACGTTAAGTCGTGCGCCGCGCGAACGGCCGGCAGGCCGCTCGCGTCGGGCGATCGCAACGCCACGACACCCCGACGGGTCATCCCGTCGGGGTGTTTTCATTTGTGCGGCCGGGGTTCGCCCGGGCCGGCGCGGTGCTCAAGCGACGGCGGGCGCGTGTCGAGTGCGGGCGCGTCGTCATCGGGCGCGTGGCCGTGCTGCACGAAGAATTGCCGGTATGCGCCGGGTGTCATCCCGCGCGCGGCGAGGAACTGGCGGTTGAAATTCGCGGCATTCGGAATGCCGCAGCGCGCGGCCACGGTCGCGATCGGCCAGTCGGTGCCGACGAGATGGCGGCACGCGTGCGCGAGCCGCAGCCGCTGCACGTAGCGGCCGACACTTTCGCCGAGATGCCGGACGAACAGCCGCTGCAAAGTGCGTTCGGACATGTGCGCAGTGGCGGCGAGCGCGTCGATGCGCAGCGGTTCGTGGAAGTGCCGGTCGATCGCGTCGAGCACGCGATCGAGGCGTTCGGCTTCGGGGGCGGCAGTGTCGGTGTGTGGCGTCGTGCCGTCAGCCCGACCGTATGCGTGCGCGGTGGCGAGCGGTTCGCCGCCGGCTTCCGCGAGATCGGCGAGCGTGTCGAGCGCGGCCGCAAGCCGTATGCGTGGCGACGGATCGAGCAACTGCGGCAGCCGTGCGCGCATCGCGCGGGCGGCTGCCGTATCGAAGCGCAGGCCCGGTGCGGCGCGCCTCAGCAGTGAGCGCAGCGGCGCATATTCGGGGCAACAGTCGGCCAGCCGCCGCGCCCAGTCGCCGTCGAACCAGATGGCGAGTGCGACTTCGGGCGCCTCGCGATCGATGCGCGCGTTCGACGACCAGGTATGCGGCAGGTTGGGCGGCACGAGCACCAGGTCGTCGTCCGCGTAGTGCGCGACATGATCACCGATGAAGCGCCGGCCGCGGCTGTTGAGCGTCAGCGTCAGCTCGTATTCGGGATGGCGATGCCACTCGAACGGGATGCGCGCGAGCTGGCGATGATAGACGCGGATCGAACAGCCGGGGGCGAACGTCACGTGCTCGTACTGCGGTTTCATCGCGGCCTCCGGGTGAGCGCCGGCATCGCGCCGTGGCATGATCGTGAGCGATCGTCACGACGGAGCGATACCATGTTTTCACATGTTTGCGTGGGTGTGACCGACACCGCGCGCGCCTACGATTTCTACGCGCCGCTATTCGCGGCACTGGGGTTGCGCCTGAAATTCCGCGAACCGGACGGCTGGTCGGGCTGGATGCCGGCCGACACCGACCGGCCGCTGTTCTTCTTCGGCCAGCCGCTCGACGGCCGCGCGCCCGAACCGGGCAATGGCCACACGATCGCGTTCGATGCGCCGACCCGCGCGCAGGTCGATCGCTGCCACGCGCTCGCGCTGCGTCACGGCGGCACCTGCGAAGGGCCGCCGGGCCTGCGGCCGGACTATCACCGCGACTACTACGGCGCCTATTTCCGTGACCCGGACGGCAACAAGCTGTGCGTGGTCTGCCATCGTCCGGCGTGACGCGCGGTTGTCCGGATTGTATCGATTGTTGGCCGGATAGTGGTGATGCCGGCCGAGCATCGGCCTTACGCTGACAGCACATCACGACACCTGTCAGCGAGGAGACCACGATGCAACTGACGATTGACGACCTGCCTGCCGCCATTCGCGACGCGAAAAGGGGGCTGCGCGCCGACCTGCCCAATTACGCGGCCACGTTTCGCGAACTGGAGGGCGATATCGCGCGCCAGGTCGATGCGATCCGGCGTGCGCATGCGCATGGCCATGACGTGATTCCGGTGGTGCCGTTCGCGGACATCGCGGGCGGCGCCGTCGATCCGCAAGCGATGGCTGCGATCCGCACGCATGGCGCGGTCGTGATCCGTGGCGTATTCGATGCGCGGCAGGCACGCGACTGGAACGACGAGATCGGCGCCTATCTGGACGCGAACCGCTTCGCCGACCGGCTGCACGCACGCGCTGAGGACCGCTATTTCGGCAACCTCGCGTCGGGCAAGCCGCAGATCTACGGCGTCTACTGGTCGAAGCCGCAGGTGGCTGCGCGCCAGTCGCCTGCGCTGACCCAGGCGCGCGTGTTCCTGAACCGCCTGTGGCGGCACGCGGGCGGCGGGCGCACGCACTTCGATCCCGAGCAGGTGCCGGCCTATGCGGACCGGATTCGTCGCCGCCCGCCCGGCTCTACGTCGCTCGGGCTGTCGCCGCACGTCGACGGCGGTTCCGTCGAACGCTGGCTCGGCGCGAATTTCCGGCAGGTCTACCGTCATGTGCTGGCCGGCCGCTGGCGCGATTACGACCCGTTCGATGCGGCGTTCCGTCCGGACGTCGAGGAGATCCCGTCGCCGGCCGTGTGCTCGATGTTCCGCACGTTCCAGGGCTGGACGGCACTGACGTCGCAGGGGCCCGGCGACGGCACGCTGCAGTTGATCCCGGTCGCGAACGCGATGGCCTACGTCGTGCTGCGCGCGCTGCAGGACGACGTCGCCGACGACGACCTGTGCGGCGCGCGTCCGGGCCGTGCGTTGTCGATCCGGCCCGAATGGCACGCGCTGCTGCTCGACGCGCTGGTGCCGATCCCGCACATGGAGCCGGGCGACGCGGTGTTCTGGCACGGCGACGTCGTGCACGCGGTCGAGGATGCGCATCGCGGCAGCGGCGACAGCAACGTGATGTACATCGCGGCCGCGCCCGGCTGCGCGAAGAACGACGCGTACCTGCAGCGCCAGCGGGCCGCGTTCCTGCGCGGCGAGAGCCCGCCCGATTTCCCGGCCGATCATTTCGAGGTCGAATTCGACGGGCGCGGCGGGGAGGGCGATCTCACCGCACTCGGCCGTTCGCAGATGGGGTTCGGGCCGGGCGTGTAGCAGGCGCGCCGCAGGCGAACGCGGCCGTTCGCCGGGCAGTGAGCGGCCGTTTGCCGAATCCGCTGCATACCGCGTGCAATTCGACGCAATCGGCTGTCGGCGCCGCTGAAATCGACGCGAATTGCGCAATTTGGCTTCCGATAATGGTCCAGACACAACGCAGCCGCCCCGTGTGCCGCACGGGTGTGGCGCTGACCATGGAGGAGTCGATGCAATTCACGCAAGCGATCGTTCGCCGCCCCGCGCCGTCCTGTGGCGCGGGCCTGACCACCGCCGAACTCGGCGCACCCGATTACGACAAGACGCTCACCCAGTTCCACGCATACTGCGACGCGCTGCGTACGCTTGGCGTCGAGCTGACCGAACTGCCGCCGCTGGACGCGTTCCCCGATTCGCACTTCGTCGAGGACACCGCGGTCGTGACGCCGGAATTCGCGGTGATCACGCGCCCCGGTGCGCCCGCGCGGCGTGGCGAGACGGCGCATATCGAAGCGGCCCTGGCCGCGCATCGCGACTTGCTGCCGATGCAGGACGGCCGACTCGACGGCGGTGACGTGATGCAGGTCGGCAAGCGCTTCTACATCGGCCTGACGGGCCGTACCGACGCCGAAGGCATCGCCGCATTCGACTCGCTGGTGTCGCGCTACGGCTATTCGGTCGTCGCGGTGCCGGTGGGCGCCGGCCTGCATCTCAAATCGGTCGTCAACGCGCTCGGCGACGACACGCTGCTTGTGACCGAAGCGCTGGCCGCGCATCCGGCGTTCGCCGACTATCGCCGGATCGCGATTTCGGCCGCCGACGAATACGCGGGCAACACGCTGCGCGTGAACGGCACGCTGATCACGCCGGCCGGCTATCCGCGCGTGCACGACGCGATCGCGTCGCTCGGGCTGCCGCTGCACGTGATCGATACGAGCGAGTTCCGCAAGATGGACGGCGGCCTGACCTGCCTGTCGCTGCGGTTCTAGCCGATTGGCGCGCGGCCGCTTCGGCCGGATAATGTGGCCCCCGCGCGGAACAGGAGACGTTCCGCGCACCAGCCACGACCCGACCGGAGCGAACGCGGATGACCGACAAGAAGATGCAGCTCGACAAGATCGATCTCCGGATCCTCGACATCCTGCGCACCGACGGGCGGATTTCCTACCGGAAGCTGTCGGAGCTCGTGAACCTCACGCCGCGGCCGTGCCAGGCGCGCGTCGAGCGGCTCGAGGCGCTCGGCGTGATCGAAGGGTACCGCGCGGTGATCAAGGCGCCGCGCGCGACCAAGCCGATCGTCGTGATCGCGCAGGTCACGCTGGCCGACCACGGGCGTTCGCAGGCGCCGTTCGAGGACGAAATGCGGGCGAATCCGGCCGTGCTTGATTGCTGGCTCGTCAGCGGCACGTTCGATTTTCTCGTGCGGCTCGCGTGCGAGGATCTCGACGAGTACCGGCGGATCGCGAACGTGTGGCTGGAGAGCCCGCGGTTCCGGATCGAGAAGATCGTGACGACGGCCGAACTGCAGGCGATCAAGCGCAGCGTCGTGTGATGCGGCCGGCCGGGAAGGGCCGGTTTCGATGCGAATGACCCGGCCTGACGATTTGCATTCCGAATCAAATCGTCGGGCCCGAATCCAATCAGGGTGAACACTATGGATGCTTTGCAAGCGGCAGCGGAGACGGCCGCACCGTCCGGAACGACGCTGAAGCGCCGTCTGCAGGGCCGCCACATCGCGATGATCGCGATCGGCGGCTCGATCGGCACGGGGCTGTTCGTCGCATCGGGTGCGTCGGTCGCGCAGGCGGGGCCGGGCGGTGCGATCGCCGCGTATATCGCGATCGGGCTGATGGTGTACTTCGTCGTCACGGGCCTCGGCGAGATGGCCGCGCTGATGCCGGTATCGGGCTCGTTTGCGATCTACGGCGAGAAGTACGTCGACGAAGGTTTCGGCGTCGCGCTCGGCTGGACCTACTGGTACAGCTGGGCCGTGACGATCGCGATCGAGCTGGTCGCCGCGCAGATCGTGATGCGCTACTGGTTTCCGACCATACCCGGCATCTGGTGGGGCGCGGGCTTCCTCGTGCTGATCTTCCTGCTGAACACGCTGTCGGTGCGCGGCTTCGGCGAATCGGAATACTGGTTCTCGCTGATCAAGGTCGTCACCGTGGTCGCGTTCATCGCGGCCGGGCTGCTGATCGCGGCCGGCCTGATCGGGAACGGGCATCCGGTCGGCTTGCGCAACTTCACGACGGGCGACGCGCCGTTCGTCGGCGGCGTGCACGCGATGATGAGCGTCGCGCTGATCGCGGGCTTCTCGTTTCTCGGCACGGAGCTGGTCGGGATCACGGCCGGCGAGTCGGAAAACCCGCGCAAGACGATTCCGCGCGCGGTGAAGCAGATCTTCTGGCGGATCATGCTGTTCTACGTGTTCGCGATCTTCGTGATCGGCCTGCTGGTGCCGTACACCGACCCGAATCTGCTCAAGAGCGACGTGACCGACATCGGCGTGAGCCCGTTCACGCTGGTGTTCAGCCACGCGGGTTTCCGGCTCGCGGCCGGCGCAATGAATCTCGTGATCCTGACGGCCGTGCTGTCGGCCGGCAATTCCGGCACCTACGCGGCCACGCGGATGCTGTACAACCTCGCGGCGGAAGGGCGCGCGCCGGCAATGTTCGCGACGCTGTCGCCGGGCGGCGTGCCGCGCAATGCGCTGTACGCGACGATGGCTGTCGGCGGGCTGTGCTTCCTCACGTCGCTGACCAACAACCAGAGCATCTATCTGTGGCTGCTGAATACGGTCGGCATCACGGGCTTCATCGCGTGGCTCGGCATCGCGGTCTGCCATTACCGGTTCCGCAAGGGGTTCCTGAAGCAGGGTTACCGGCTCGATCAACTGCCGTACCGCGCGAAATGGTTTCCGTTCGGGCCGCTGTTCGCGATCGCGATCTGCATCGTGATTTCGCTCGGGCAGGATTACCAGGCGTTCTTCGCGGCCCGCATCGACTGGATGGAAGTGCTGTCGATCTACGTGTGGATTCCGTTGTTCGTCGCGATCTGGTGGGCGTATCGCCGTGCGCGCAAGAGCCGGCTCGTGCGCTACGAGGACATGGACATCGGGCCGTGGCTGACGCGTTCGGTCGAGGCTGTCGATGCGACGGTCACGCAGCACGGGCAGCCGCACTGACTGCCTGGTACCGAAAGCGCGGTAACGGGAGCCGGCGCGTTTGTATGGCCGGCTCCGATGCGTGCCGCTAGCGTGCGGTGACGCACGCTAGCGGCGCTTGGCGTCCGTGCTGCAACTGCACCTTCATGAAATCCACCCACGCGCGTACCTTCTGCGGCACGTGTCGCGTCGCGACGTACAGCGCGTAGACGTTCTGCTGCGGAAACCGGTACGCGGGCAGTGCATCGACCAGTGCGCCGCTGTCGAGATCGGCGCGCACGAGCCATTCCGGCAGTAGCGCGACGCCGCTGCCCTGGCGCGCCAGTTCGCTCAACACCGATGCGTTGTCGACGACGACGTGAGGCTTCGTCGCCGGTCTAAAGGCATGTTCGTTGCCCGCGCGATCGGTGAGCGTCCATTCGGCGATTCGCTCGAGCCGGCTGTGGCCGAGCTGCGGCAGGCGGGCCAGGTCGCCGGGCGACGCCGGCGGCGGGAACCCGGCCTTCGCAGGCAGGTCGGGCGCCATCACGGCGAGCACGTCGTAGGTGGCAAGGCAGACGCCGCGATAGGGCAGGTCGCGAAAGTGCTCGTGGCGTCCGAGCCGGATCGCGACGTCGAAGCGGTCGCGCACGAGATCGGCCTGCGACGTGTGCGTTTCGAGCCGCACGCGCAAGGCGGGATGCTGTGCGGTGAACGCATGCAGCATCGGTGCGAGGACGCGCGCCGCATACTCGACCGTCGACGTCACGCGCAGGATGCCCTGCATTCCGCCATGCTCGCCGCGCACTTCGTCGATCGCGCCTTCGGCTTCTTCGAGCACGCGCAGGCAGCGCTGGTAGAAGCGCTCGCCGGCGTCGGTCAGCTCGACACGCCGGGTCGTCCGCGTGAGCAGCGTGACGCCGAGCTCGGCTTCGAGTTGCTTCACGTTGAAGCTGACGGCCGCACGCGCCTGGTTCAGCGCGGTTGCGGCGGCCGTGAACGAACCGGCTTCGACCACGGCACGGAAGACGGCGAAACGATCGAGGCTCACCATGGTTGGGGCGTGGGTCCTGTCTAGACGTTGGATCGCTCGAAGGGTACCCGAATGTGCGGCACGCGTGCGGTGTGCGGTGCATTGCAACGGACGCGCGGCGTTGTCGCGGCCCGAGCCGATTGTCAAAAAATTTCGACGGGACTCGTCGAATCCCGCCGCTTACCGATGCGCCTGCCGGCTTCTACACTGCGGCGTTTCGTGATGTTTCCGCCGCCATGCCCGACCGCTCCAGAATCGCCGCCGTCTACCTGCTCGGCTTCGCGATCGATCTCGCGAACATGTTCATGCTGAACGCCGCGTATCCGGCGCTGCAGCGCGAACTGCATGCGTCGGTCGCGCAGCTTGCGTGGGTCGGCAACATGTATGTGCTCGGCCTGACCGTCGTGATTCCGTTCGGCACGTGGCTTGCGCGCCGCTGCGGCGAGCGGCGGGTGTTCGCTGCATCGTTGCTGCTGTTCGGGCTCGGCAGTGCCGGCGTCGGCGCGTCACCGTCGATCGAAGCGCTGCTCGCGTGGCGGCTGGTCCAGGGGCTCGGCGGCGGGTTGCTGATCCCGGTCGGGCAGACCATGGCCTATCGCGCGTATCCGCCACAGGCGCGGGCTCGGCTCACGTCGGTCGTGATGATGGTCGCGCTGCTCGTGCCCGCGTTGTCGCCTGCGATCGGCGGGGCCATCGTCGATCGCGGGTCGTGGCGCGCGATCTTCTTTGCGATGTTGCCGATCGCGGCCGCGACCTGCGCGCTCGCGTTCGCGTGGCTGCCGCGCGCCGGGGCGCGTGGCCGGCCGCCGCGACTCGACTGGCCGGGGCTCGCGCTGAGTGCGGTGGCGCTCGTCACGTTACTGCTTGGGCTGACCGCGGCAGGGCAGCACGGCGGCGCGGCATTTCCGCTCGCGATGCTGGCTGTCGCCGTCGCGGCAGGCGCCGGCTATGCGGCGCACGCGCGTCGGGTCATGGCGCCGGTGGTCGACCTGCGCTTGCTCGCACAGCCGCTGCTGCGGATCGGCGTGGTGGTCTATCTCTGCGTGCCGGGCATCTTTACGGGCGTCAACCTGGTCGCGTCGCTCTATCTGCAGAACGCGCTCGGATTGAGCGCCGCGCATGCCGGCGCACTGATGCTGCCGTGGGCGATCGCGGCGTTCTTCGCGATCGCGACCACGCGCCGCTGCTTTCCGCGCCACGGCGCGAAGCCGTTGTTCGCGTGCGGCATCGTGATCGACTGCATCGGCATCGCACTGCTCGCGACGCCGTGGGCCGGCGTCGAGGCCGTGCGCATCGCCGCGTTCGCGGCGATGGGCTTCGGCGCGAGCCTGTGCACGAGCACGTCGCAGAGCGCGGCGTTCGTCGATGTGCCGGCCGACCGGATGGGCGACGCGAGCGCGCTGTGGAACATCAACCGCCAGTTGAGCTTTTGCGTTGGCGTGGCCGCGCTCGGCAGCGCGCTCAATGCGTTGCTGGCGCTCGATGCGGGCGGCTCGTCGTTCGCGCCGTACCGTTGGTGCTTCGGGCTGGCGGTCCTGCTGACGTTGCTGCCGCTCGGCCTGATCGCGCGGCTTCCCGCGCACCGTGCGCCGGTCGCGCACCCTGTTTCATCCCACTCCTGAGAACCTGAGAGCCTTATGAATCTGCCGAATCCGTATTTCAAGGAAGTCGTCGACACCGTGGCCGATATCGCGTGCTGGTTGTCCGGCCGTGCCGGCCCCGAGCGGCTCGCGACGCTGATGGCGCGTTTCTCGCCGGGATTTTCGATGATCACGATGTCGGGTACGGTGCTCGATTATGCGGGCGTCGATGCGCTGTTTTCACACGGGCACGGCGCGCGGCCGGGGCTGGCGATCGACATCGACGAATTGCGCGGGCTGGCCGTGTGGTCCGATGGCGCGACGATCGGCTATCGCGAGACGCAGACCGATGCGCAAGGGCGGCGCACGGTGCGGCGCTCGACCGTCGTGTTCCGGCGCGAGGCGGATGGGCTGATCGTGTGGCGTCATCTGCACGAGACACCGGTCGCCGCTTGAGCGAAGGCATCCGCCGCCTTGCATGAAGTGGTGCGGATGCGCCGTGCCGTCGTTACTTGTCCAGCTCCGGATAGTGCCGGAAGATGCCCATGTCGTTGAATGGAATGCGGCGTTCCGACTCGAGATAGAGCGCGACAGGCGGATGCAGTGCGATGCGGTCGTGCAGCGCGACCAGCGCCGCGATCTTCCGCTCCGCACGCTTCATCGCTTTCGGAAATGCGTAGCGCAGGCCCTCGATCAACTGGAACATCGACAGGTCCGCATAGCTGAGTGCGTTGCCGGCGAGATAACCGCTCTTGTGCGGATTCTGGTCGAGTACGCGTTCGAAGTAGCCGAGGAATTTCGGCAACCGGTTTTCCAGAAAATCGGCCGCGCGCTCGGCGGCTTCCGCCTGCTGATCCTCGTAGTAGAGGCCGCTTGCGATCGGGTGGTGCGTGTCGTGGATCTCGGTGACGAAATCGGCGACGGTCAACTGAAGCTGGTGCACCCACAGCCGGCCGGCTTCGTCGCCGGGCGCGAGCCCCAGCCGCGCGCCGAGAAACAGCAGGATGTTCGCGGTCTGCCCGATGACGATGTCGCCGGCTTTCAGGAACGGCGGCGCGAACGGCACGCACTCGGCCTTCGTGCTGTCCATCATGCGCATCATGGCCGGCACGCCCATGCCGCGCCCCGATTCGCGCGCAACGTCGACATAGTCGGCTTCGGCCGCTTCGAGCGCGAGCCGCACATACTCGCCCCGGCCCTGGATCTCGGGCCAGTAATACAGTTCATATCGCATGCTGTTTTCCCGTTCGTTGAACCGGCTGCCACCGGCATCGTGACGACCGGGCGGCCGCGTGTCGCGCGCCACCCGCTGCGAATAGACAGTCTAGGCGATCGCGGGAAAAGTGCCGCGTGCGTCGTGCGCTACGCGCCGCGCTCGCCGCCCTCGGGGCCGTAGAAGAACACCCACGTCGAGAAGTCGTCGGAGAAGCCGACGAAGCGGTGCTCGGCGTATGCCGGGACGAACAGCACGTCACCGGCCGCGACTTCGCTTTCGCGTCCGTCGACGACGAAGCGCGAGGTGCCCGTGGCGATCGCGTAGACCTCGTCGCGCGTATGCGGCTTCTGCTTGTCCTCGATGCGCGGCCGGTACAGCTCGACGTCGAGCGAGCCGTGGCGAAACAGCGTCGTGAACAGCGTGCCTTCTTCGTCGAGGCGGGCGAGCGATTCGTTCAGGCCGAGCTTCATGGCGGGGGCTCCGGATCCGGATCGTGGGGACTTGGGCATGCGCGTTGCGCCATCGTATCTCGAAATCAGGCGCGCGATGTTCGGCGCCCGACGAGGCAGGCGAATCGCGTTGCTCGCCACCCATGAAACGGCTACGGCATGCGCTCGCCATGGATGAAACGCGTGCGTCCACCGATGAAACGTCGTGACGATCGTCCGCATTCGATCGACAGGTTCACCGCGATTTAATAAACGCCCACTACGATCGCGCATCGTCAATCGACCGATGCGCAGCGATTCGATTCGAGCGTCGACCCTGCCATCCATCGCCCAACCGCGCGACGCGTCAGGTTGTCATTTCCCGTGAACCCGCGATTTGCAACGCCGTGGCCGGCTGCCGGCGTTGCTCGCATCATTTCGTATTTCTCATGAATCTGAACCCCTCAGCTTCTTTACGCAGAAAATTCCTGGCTGCCGCGCCCGCGGTTGCCGTGGCACCGTTGCTGAGCGCATGCGGCGGTGACGACGTCACGTCGGCGCCCGTTACCGATGCGGCGCTGGCTGCACAGATGTCCGCGAAGCTCAACGCGCAGCTGGGCGACGCGGCGACGGTCAATGCGATCGTGCCGGCGTTGACCGATGTCGGCTTCACGTGGGATCTGCCGACGGCGCCGGCCGCGCAGATCGGCGCGATCGTCGCGTACAGCTTCGGCAATCGCCCGAACGCGGCAAGCGGCAACACGTCGAGCACCGGCGGCAACCAGTCCGCGCTGCCCGACCCGGGGCCCGTCAACGAAGCGCTCGCGGATGCCGTGTACCGGATTCGCCAGTTGAAACCGGTGAAGGTCTACGCGCAGTGGGAGATCGCGCGCTTTCTCGTGTCGAAGTACGGAATGGGTGCCGACGTGCTGTCGTCGGTCGAGCCGGTGATCGCGAACGACGGCTCGATCGTGTACCTGAGCACGGCCGGCGTCGCGGCCGTGGCCGTGTCGCGCGCAGGCGGCGCGGCCGCGATGGGCACCGTTGCGGTGGTCGGCCATCGCGACCATGCGAAGCGCTGCATCCAGACTTCGCAACAGGCCGGCATGAAGGCCGCCGCGGTGGCCGAGGTGTCGCTGCCGACGATGTACGACCCGCAATCGGGCCAGCCGTGGACGCGTAACCGCAGCCTCTATCTCGTGCACGACATGTATGCGCAGATGCTTGGCCGCGCGGTGACCGCGACGATGCAGGCGTTCCCGAAGGGCTGATGCCTTCCGCTCCTCACTCGACTCTCATGACCATGACGACCCGCCGCCGTTTCCTGGCTTCCACTTCCTTGTTCGCCGCTTCGTCTGCGGCGATTGCCCCCGCTTTCGCGAGCGATGCCCCCGTTTCCGATGCGGAATTGCAGCGCCAGATGCTCGGCAAGCTGACGAACGAACTGAACGATCGCGCGACCGCCACCGACGAAACCGGCTACCTGTTCGACACGTTTTTCTCGTGGACGCCGCCGACCGTCGACGCTGCCGGCATCAACACGATTGCCGCGTTCAGCTTCGGCAGTCGTGCCGGGGCATCGGGTGCCGCACCCGTGCCTGGCCCCGTGAACGAGGCGATTGCCGACGCCGTGTTCCAGCTTCGACAGAAGGTCCCGGCCCCGATCTACGCGCAGCAGGAAGTCGCGAGCGTGCTTGCATCGAAGTACGGGCTGACGGCCGGTGTGACGTCGATCGCGACGCCGGCCCTGGCTGCCGGCAGCCCGATTCCGACGCCCGACGGCGTGGCCGCCGCGATCGTCAAGCAGGCCGGCTCGGCCGCGGCGCTCGGCAAGGTCGCCGTGGTCACGCATGCGGATCAGGCATCGATCGCCGTACGCGTGTCGACTGCGGCAGGGATGCAGGCCGCGGTGCCGGCCGGGCTCACGCTGCCGTCGCTCTACGACACGTCGGCGGTGATGCCGGCGTTGCGGCGGCGCGATCTCTACCTGATGAGCAACGCGGGCGTGCAGCTCGGCATGCTGCGGCTCGACCTGATCAATCGCGAGTACCCGAACGGCTGAAGCCGCGACGCATCGGCGCGCGCGATCCGGGCTTTGCCATCGCGCTGCGCCGGATGTCGCGTGCCCCGTTTGCCGGGTAATGCCGATACAGGTATTGGCACTACCAGCCAAACCACTGTTTTTAATGGGTTTTTTCGCGTCCGGCCTGCGCCGTGACGCGTTCTGCGTGGCATAATCGACCGCATCCGCAAGGCTTGTAGTCACAACGACCCCGCATACCCATGGCACAGACTCTCTACGACAAACTGTGGAACACCCACGTGGTCCACACCGAGGAAGACGGCACGACTCTGCTCTACATCGACCGTCAGCTGCTGCATGAAGTCACGAGCCCGCAGGCGTTCGAAGGGCTGAAGATCGCGCAGCGTCCGGTGTGGCGCATCAGCGCGAACCTGGCCGTGTCGGACCACAACGTGCCGACCACCGATCGCAGCCACGGCATCGCCGATCCCGTCTCGAAGCTCCAGGTCGACACGCTCGACGCGAACTGCGATGCGTTCGGCATCACGCAGTTCAAGATGAACGACGTGCGCCAGGGCATCGTCCACATCATCGGGCCGGAGCAGGGCGCGACGCTGCCGGGCATGACGATCGTGTGCGGTGATTCGCATACGTCGACGCACGGCGCATTCGGCGCGCTCGCACACGGCATCGGCACGTCGGAAGTCGAGCACGTGCTCGCCACGCAAACCCTGCTGCAGAAGAAGAGCAAGAACATGCTCGTGAAGGTCGAAGGCACGCTGCCGCGCGGTTGTACCGCGAAGGACATCGTGCTCGCGATCATCGGCAAGATCGGCACGGCCGGCGGCACGGGCTATGCGATCGAATTCGGCGGCTCGACGATCCGCGCGCTGACGATGGAAGGCCGCATGACCGTCTGCAACATGGCGATCGAAGCCGGTGCGCGCGCGGGCATGGTTGCCGTCGACGACACGACGATCGATTACCTGTTGGGCCGCCCGTTCGTGCCGACCGGCGCGGAATGGAACCAGGCCGTCGAATACTGGCGCCAGTTCAAGTCGGACGACGGCGCGCAGTTCGATCGCGTGGTCGAGCTGAACGCAGCCGAAATCGTCCCGCAGGTCACGTGGGGCACGTCGCCGGAAATGGTCACGTCGATCGACGGTCGCGTGCCGGATCCCGAGCGCGAGAAGGATCCGGTCAAGCGCGATGCGATGGAGCGTGCGCTGGCCTACATGGCGCTCGAGCCGAATACGCCGATCGAATCGATCAAGGTCGACAAGATCTTCATCGGCTCGTGCACGAACGCGCGAATCGAAGACATCCGTGCAGCCGCCTATGTCGTGAAGAAACTGAACCGTCGCGTCGCGTCGAACGTGCGGCTCGCGATGGTCGTGCCGGGCTCGGGCCTCGTGAAGGCGCAGGCCGAGCGCGAAGGGCTCGACAAGGTGTTCACGGACGCGGGCTTCGAATGGCGCGAGCCGGGTTGCTCGATGTGCCTCGCGATGAACGCCGACCGGCTCGATCCGGGCGAGCGCTGCGCGTCGACGTCGAACCGCAACTTCGAAGGCCGGCAGGGCGCGGGCGGTCGCACGCACCTCGTGAGCCCCGCGATGGCGGCAGCCGCGGCGATCGAAGGCCACTTCGTCGACATTCGCAAGCTGGGGTAACGCGTGACGGCATCGAAGGTCATTGCGCGGCTGGTTGCCGCGCTGGCGCTGGCGGGGCTGGGTTTCGGCCTCGCGGGCTGCAATACCGTCCAGGGCTTCGGGCAGGACGTCAACGCTGCCGGCAGCGCGCTGAAGCGCGCCGCGGAGTGACGTCCCCCACCGAGAATTTGTCGATGTGCGCCGGCTGAACGCCGGCCCTTCAACCGGATAGACGGATCATGGAAAAATTCACAGTGCATACCGGCGTCGTGGCGCCGCTCGATCGCGAAAACGTCGATACCGACGCGATCATCCCGAAGCAGTTCCTGAAGTCGATCAAGCGCACGGGTTTCGGCCCGAACGCGTTCGACGAATGGCGCTACCTCGATCACGGCGAGCCGGGCCAGGACAACTCGAAGCGTCCGCTGAATCCCGACTTCGTGCTGAACCAGCCGCGCTACCAGGGCGCATCCGTGCTGCTCGCGCGCAAGAACTTCGGCTGCGGCAGCTCGCGCGAGCACGCGCCGTGGGCGCTGCAGCAGTACGGCTTCCGCGCGATCATCGCGCCGAGCTTCGCTGATATCTTCTTCAACAACTGCTACAAGAACGGCCTGCTGCCGATCGTGCTGACCGAGCAGCAGGTCGATCACCTGTTCAACGAGACGGTCGCGTTCAACGGCTTCGAGGTGACGGTCGACCTCGACGCGCAAGTGGTGCGCACGGGCGACGGCCGCGAGTATCCGTTCGAGATCACCGCGTTCCGCAAGTACTGCCTGCTGAACGGCTTCGACGACATCGGCCTCACGCTGCGCCACGCGGACAAGATCCGCCAGTTCGAAGCCGAGCGCCTCGTGAAGCAGCCGTGGCTCAACACCAAGCTGGTCGGCTGACAGCACCTTTCGGGCGGGCGCGCCGGCGGCGCGTTCGCCGGCCTGCCTCCATAAAAACCTACCCAGTCAGGAATTTCGCATGAAGATTGCAGTGCTGCCCGGCGACGGCATCGGTCCGGAAATCGTCAATGAAGCCGTGAAGGTGCTGAACGCACTCGACGAGAAGTTCGAACTCGAACAGGCGCCGGTCGGCGGCGCGGGCTACGCGGCAAGCGGCCATCCGCTGCCGGACGCGACGCTGAAGCTCGCGAAGGAAGCCGACGCGATCCTGTTCGGCGCCGTCGGCGACTGGAAGTACGACTCGCTCGAGCGCGCGCTGCGCCCCGAGCAGGCGATCCTCGGGCTGCGCAAGCACCTCGAGCTGTTCGCGAACTTCCGCCCGGCGATCTGCTATCCGCAGCTCGTCGACGCATCGCCGCTGAAGCCCGAGCTGGTCGCGGGCCTCGACATCCTGATCGTGCGCGAACTGAACGGCGACATCTACTTCGGCCAGCCGCGCGGCGTGCGCGCTGCACCGGACGGCCTGTTCGCTGGCGAGCGCGAAGGCTTCGACACGATGCGTTATTCGGAGCCGGAAGTGCGCCGCATCGCGCACGTCGCGTTCCAGGCGGCCCGCAAGCGCGCGAAGAAGCTGCTGTCGGTCGACAAGGCGAACGTGCTCGAGACGTCGCAGTTCTGGCGCGACATCATGATCGACGTGTCGAAGGAATACGCGGACGTCGAGCTGTCGCACATGTACGTCGACAACGCGGCGATGCAGCTCGCGAAGGCGCCGAAGCAGTTCGATGTGATCGTCACCGGCAACATGTTCGGCGACATCCTGTCGGATGAGGCGTCGATGCTGACGGGCTCGATCGGCATGCTGCCGTCGGCGTCGCTCGACAAGAACAACAAGGGCTTGTACGAGCCGTCGCACGGTTCGGCGCCGGACATCGCGGGCAAGGGCATCGCAAACCCGCTCGCGACGATCCTGTCGGCCGCGATGATGCTGCGCTACTCGCTGAATCGCGCCGAGCAGGCCGATCGCATCGAGCGCGCGGTGAAAACGGTGCTCGAACAAGGCTACCGTACGGGCGACATCGCGACGCCGGGCTGCCAGCAGGTCGGCACGACGGCGATGGGCGACGCGGTGCTCGCGGCGCTGTAACGCAATCATGTAGAAAGGGTGCGAACGGGCCGCGAAATCGGCCGGTTCGCAAGCGGTTGGCCGTTGTGCGGGCCACCGGCTTTGTGTAGACTCGAACGATGGCGCATTTTTCCCTGATCTCCCCGGTCTTGAAACTCCACGGCAACATTGCCCGTGCGGGTGCGCGCGCCATCGTCATCACGAAAACCATTACCACGAAAACGATCATTAAACGCTGATCGTCCGTCGTGCCCGCCTATTTCCCCGCGCGGTCACACCGGGGACGGAAATGGCGGGGAAGCTCCATCAAAGGGTTAGTCATGAACGTAGGTCTCGTAGGTTGGCGCGGCATGGTCGGCAGCGTCCTGATGCAGCGCATGCAGGAAGAGGGCGATTTCGACCTGATCGAACCGGTGTTTTTCAGCACCAGCAACACGGGCGGCAAAGCGCCGTCGTTCGCGAAAAACGAGACTACGCTCAAGGACGCGACCAACGTCGACGAGCTGAAGAAGTGTGACGTGATCATCACGTGCCAGGGCGGCGACTACACGAACGACGTGTTCCCGAAGCTGCGCGCGGCCGGCTGGAACGGCTACTGGATCGATGCGGCATCGTCGCTGCGGATGAAGGATGACGCGGTCATCATTCTCGATCCGGTCAACCTCGACGTGATCAAGGACGCGCTCGTCAAGGGCACGAAGAATTTCATCGGCGGCAACTGCACGGTCAGCCTGATGCTGATGGCGCTCGGCGGCCTGTTCCGCGAGAACCTCGTCGACTGGATGACGGCGATGACCTACCAGGCCGCATCGGGCGCGGGCGCGCAGAACATGCGCGAGCTGCTGTCGCAGATGGGCACGCTGAACGGCGCGGTGAAGGAGCAGCTCGCCGATCCGTCTTCCGCGATCCTCGACATCGACCGCCGCGTGCTGGCCGCGATGAACAGCGATGCGATGCCGACGAGCAACTTCGGCGTGCCGCTCGCCGGTTCGCTGATTCCGTGGATCGACAAGGATCTCGGCAACGGGATGTCGAAGGAAGAGTGGAAGGGCGGCGCGGAAACCAACAAGATCCTCGGCAAGCCGGGCATGGGCGAGCCGGGTTCGATCCCGGTCGACGGCCTGTGCGTGCGGATCGGCGCAATGCGCTGCCACTCGCAGGCGCTGACGATCAAGCTGAACAAGGACGTGCCGCTCGACGAGATCAACGGCATCCTCGCATCGGCGAACGACTGGGTGAAGGTCGTGCCGAACGAGCGCGAAGCGTCGATGCGCGACCTGTCGCCGGCGAACGTCACGGGCACGCTGACGGTGCCGGTCGGCCGCCTGCGCAAGCTCGCGATGGGCGGTGAATACCTGTCGGCGTTCACGGTCGGCGATCAACTGCTGTGGGGCGCGGCCGAGCCGCTGCGCCGCATGCTGCGCATCCTGCTCGACAAGTAAGTTGCGTGTCCGGCCCGCGAGACGCGGGCCGCGGTGCACAAGATCGCGCGCCGCGTCGGCCTTGACGATATCGAGGCTGGCGCGGCGCGTTTTTCATGCGCGGGTCAGCGCATGTTCAGGAGCGTCTGGTCGACGGTCTGCTGCGTCTTGATCGTCTGCGCGTTGGCCTGGTAATCGCGCTGCGCCTTGATCAGGTTCACGAGCTCGGTCGTCAGGTCGACGTTCGAGTTTTCCAGCGCGCTCCCCTGCAGCGTGCCGTGGTTCGTGCTGCCCGGCGCGGAGATCTGCGGCACGCCCGATGCGGAGGTTTCCACATACTGGTTGCCGCCGATGTTCTCGAGCCCGTTCGGGTTGTTGAAGTTCGCGAGCGCGATCAGGCCGAGCACCGCACTCTGGCCGTTCGAGTAGTTGCCGGTGAGCTTGCCGTCGGTGCCGATCGAGAACGTCGTCAGCGTGCCGCTCGCGAAGCCGTCCTGTGCGAGATTGTTCACGCCGCTCTTTCCGCCGAACTGCGTCGTGCCGCCCAGGTCGAGCGTCAGGTTCTGCGGATTGGCGCCGCCCGATGCGTTGGGGATCGAGAACGCGAACTGGCCGAGGCTCGGCGTCGGTTGGCCGGTGGCGGCCGACGTCGTCGAACTGATCCGGCCCGATGCGTCGAACGTGACGGTGCCGAGATTCGTCGGCGTCTGGCCCTGCACGCCCGCGTAGGCCTGCCAGGTGCCGGCCGCGTTCTTCGTGAAATACATCGAGACCTGTTGCGAGCCGCCGAGCGTGTCGTACACCTGGATCGACGAATTGTAGTTGTACGTGGTGTTGTCGCCCGCGTTGAACGGCGTCTTGGCCGGCACCTTGTCCTGCGAGTTCAGGTTGAACTGGCCGGTGATCTTCGTCGTCGCCTGCGGCGAGATGTTGTTGGTCGGCGCCTGCAGCGGCACGGTCGCCGCGGTGTTGATCACGCCGCCCGGGCCTGCCGCATAGCCCATCAGGTTGCGGTTTTGCGCGTCGACGATAGCGCCGCTCTTGTCGCGGTGGAATACACCGTCACGCGAGTAGGTCGTCATGCCGTTGTTCGACATCTGGAAGAAGCCGTTGCCGTTGATCGCGATGTCGAGCGACGACTTCGTCGAGTTGATCGTCCCCTGGCCGAATTGTTGCTGCACCGACGTGAGCCGCGTGCCGATGCCGATCTGCGTGTTGGTCGACGTCGCAACCGAATTCGCGTACATGTCGGCGAAGTTCGCGCGACCCTGCTTGAAGCCAACGGTGTTTGCGTTCGCGATGTTGTTGCCGATCACGTCGAGATGGTTCGCCGCGCCGGCCAACCCGCTCAAACCCTGTTGATAGCCCATGTTCGATCCCCGTAACGAGCTGGTGAGTAAATGCAGTCGTGCGACTGCGCGATGCCTCCCTGGCACCTCACGGCGTCAACCCGGCCGACCGCGTGCCCGCTTTTGCGGCGGGTGCGAGCGCGATGGTCGAACTGCGCCGATTCTTGTTTGAAGACGATCCTAGCGACGGCAATTATTTGATCTGTGTAATTTTGTGTAATGTAATTGAATTGCTGTCGAAATGATTGATTTCGTATGAGCAATGAAGCGGGTGTGAGGCTGGAGAGCCTTGTGGGGCGGGGGTTTCGCGGCGAAAATGTTCAATTCGACGATCAGAGAGGGGAATTGGCCTCTTATCGATCAATTGAAATTTATTTGAATGGGGTGATGGCCGGATGGATTTATTTTGATTGGCGCTTGTTAATCCATTAACGGCAGGCAACGCGAATTATTGAGCAAACGTAGCGGATTTCCCGGTCGTGGCTTTGCGTCGGGCCAGGGTTGCGCGAACCGCGCCGTTGAGCGAGAAAAGGCTGCGGCAGGCGTTCGAGATGCGAGGCAGTCGGACGGCTTTTTCATCTGCGAGCCGCGTGTTTCCGATCGATCGAAGGCGCAGGCCACAACGTGTGCAACGGGGCATCAACGCGGCCCGATCGCGGGACGCACCGACGCGCGCACGCGATCGGTTGCACCCATCGGCGATGAATTCGGCCCGAACCCGATCGCGTGAAGTAAACTACGCGGTTACGACGCACAGACCCGCCGAAAGCGTCGCGTTCCACGCGACGCTTTTGCATTTCTGCGGCAACTTTATTGACGCTTTCAACCGCGAATCCGAGCCGCGCCCGCGCGCGGCGATAGAGCCAACGATGTCCCGAATTTCCTTGTTTCCGCGTCAGTCCCGTCTGTCGCGCGCCGTGCGTGGCGCGCTGGCGATCCTGGCGCTCGGCGCAACCGCATCGGCCTGGGCGGCCGGCACCGGCGAAACGCCGGCGTCCGCTGCCGGCGGTGCAGTGCCGCTTACCGTGACGGTCCAGCCGGGCCAGTCGCTGAACGACATCGCGAAAGCGGCCACGCAGTCGCGCGATCCCGGTGTGCTCGCGCGCGCCGGTCGCGCACTGTTCGACGCCAATCCGCAGGCGTTCATGAAGCACGACGCGAGCCGCCTGAAGGTCGGCGCGACGCTGACCGTGCCGGCGCTCGACGCGACAGGCGCGGCACTCGTGCCGGCCGGTGCATCCGCAGCGTCCGCAGCGTCAGGTGCGGCGGCAGCGTCCGCGCCCGCCGCTGCATCGGGCGGCGCGGCAGTCGCGCAGCATGGTGCGTCCGCACCGCATCCGGGGTCGACCGTGCAATCCGCGCCGGTAGCGCCGGCCGTGCATGCGGCTCCCGTCAGCGGTGCGAGCGTCGCGACGGCCGCCGGCGCGTCGACATCGGTCGGTGCTTCGGCTGCACACGGCGCATCGGCTGTCGAAAGCATGCAGCCGGCAGCGCCTGTTGCCGGTGCAAGCGGTCCGCATGTCTGGAGCGGCGCGATCCAGTCGGTGCCGTCGTCCGCGAGCGGTGCGGCGATTCCGCCTGCGTCGGGCAGCCAGGTTCCGGGCATGAACGAACCGGCTGGCGCGGCGCCTGTTACGGGCGCGTCGCAGCCGCGGCCGTCGAGCCTGCAGCAACTGCTGGCGCTGAAGAATCGCGTGCTGATGGAGTTA
>NZ_JAAGPB010000031.1:0-243 GCF_017104585.1 Burkholderia sp. Ac-20392 | reverse complement strand
ACGGATCATTAAAAAAAAAAAACAGTCGTCAATACAGCGGACGGAGTGATGTGAGCAGACACAGACTTGACATAATCTTGATTGATTATTCGGAGGCATTCCACACTGCCTTGGTCAGCAGATGTGTGCGCACATTCTCTTAGCGTATCACCATGCTTCAACGTTGGCGTCCGACTACTGACGTATTCTCCGTACAATACGTGATTGCAGACATCTGCATGAAATTGTGATCCGCTATTGTGT
>NZ_JAAGPB010000339.1:0-9654 GCF_017104585.1 Burkholderia sp. Ac-20392 | reverse complement strand
CGTCGACCGTGCCGAGCCCGACGAGCGAAGCGGAACCGCTCGACGAGCCGCCCGGAATGCGCGTCGCGTCCTGCGGATTGACGGGCGTGCCCGTGTAGTCGTTGATGCCGGTCATGCCGAACGCGAGCTCGTGCATGTTCGCCTTGCCGGCGATCTGCCAGCCGGCGTCGAGCAGCAGGCGGACCACGTCCGCGTGCCGAGTGGCCGGCGGTGCATCGGCGAGCGCCCGACTCGCCGCGCGGGTCGGATAGCCTGCGATGTCGATCGTGTCCTTGATCGCGATCGTGGGGCCGGGGCCGCCGAGCGTGAAGGTGTCGATGAAGCCTGTCATGGTCGGAATCGTGGGCAAGCGTTGGAAAGCGTCAGGACCGTGGCGCGGCGGCGAGCGGCCACGGGCCGTCGAGCACGCGTTCGGTGCGGAAATGATGGATCAGCCAGGTCGAACCGTCGCCGGCCGGCGCGAAATCGACGGTCAGCCGCGCGGCGATCAGTTCGGCCGAGCCGTCCGCGTAGCGCGACGCCTGCAGCATGATCCAGCGGCCGCGCGCGCTTGCGTTGCCGGCGCCGATCTCGATCGACTCCGACGTCAGGAAATGCAGGTTCGCCGAGAAGTGCGGATCGGGCGGCAGGTAGCGGCCCAGCATCGCGACGATCGCGGCCGTGCCTTCGAGACGGCCGAACTTGTGCGCATACTGCGGGCCGATGCCTTCCCACACGGCATCGGACGTGAACAGCTCGGCGAGCGACGGGCCGTCGCCGGCATCCTCGGGCACGTCGCACAGCGCCATGTAGCGCGTGATCGTCGCGCGCACCGCGCGCTCGGCGTCGAGCGTCGCCAGGCGCTGCGCGAGCGCGTCGATCAGGCCGGGAGACAGGTCGGTCATCGCGCGCCTCACGCGGCCGGCTTCGCGGCCGGCGGCACCGTCAGCGCACGGCCGACGCGCGCTTCGATCTTGCCGTAGCGCCACAGGTTGTATTCGCCGACCGGCGTCGTGCGATACAGGTTGCACACCGCGACCGTCGTGTCGAAGTCGGCGACGTCGGCCATGATGTAGAAGGTCCACGGCGCGCCGTCGGCCTGGCCGACCACGAGGCGGTCGTCATCCATCACGCCGAGCACGCGCACGCCGGGCATTGCCTCGACGGCGGCGAGCATCGCGCCGTACGCCTGCCACACTTCGCCGATCTTCTCGCGCGGCAGGTCGAAGAAGTTTTGCGACACGCCACAGCAGAACAGGACGCGCAGCGGCAGCGGATTCGAATCGGACATCTCGGGTTCTCCAGAAGAATCGGTTGAGTGCACGAGCCGGCCGGCGAAAGCGCTTCGGCATCGGCGTCATGCACGTTCGGAAAAACAGCGTCGGTCGGACGCAGGTTACAGATAGCCGGGAAACGGCGTGACGCCGGTGAACACCGCACCGGCGCCGTCGAAGTTGCCTTCGCCGAGAAACGCGTGCTGCGTGACGACCATGGCGTCGCGCAGCAGCCGCTGCAGCGGGTGCGTGCGATAGATCGCCGCCGTGCCGCCGAGGCGGTACGCACGTTCGACGACGCTCGCGCCTTCGCGTGCGATCTGCGTGGCCGCGAGCCGCAGCAGGCTGACCTGGTCGGGCGTCACCGGGTTGCCGGCGAGGATCGATTGCCACACGCCGTCGGTTGCGTCGTAGAAGAACGCGCGTGCCGAGCGCAGTTGCGCTTCGGCCTTTGCGAGTTCGATGCGGTAGTACGCGCGATCGGCGAGACGCGGCGCGCCGGTCGTCGTCTGCCGGCCGCCCGACATCCGGTTCACGACGTCGAGCGCCGCGCGTGCGAGGCCGAGGTTCACGACGGCCAGCACCTGCGCCGCATACGCGACGGTCGGATAGCGGTAGAGCGGCTCGTCGACGGTCGGCTCGCCGCCGCGCACGAAGGTCCATGCTTCGGGCACGAAGCGATCGTCGACGCGCAGGTCGTGGCTGCCGGTGCCCTGCATGCCGACCACGTTCCAGTTCTCGACGATCTCGACCTGATCGGCGCGGAACACGGCCGTGCGCGGCTTGTTCGGCGCGGCGTCCTGCGCGCCCGGCACGGCGATGCCGACGCCGAGCCAGTCGGCCCCCTTGCAGCCGCTCGCGAATTTCCACGTGCCGTTCACGCGCCAGCCGCCCGGCGCGGGCTGGGCCGGTTGCACCGGAAACAGGCCGCCCGCGAACACCTGGTCGGGGCCGCTCGCATACAGTTCGGCCTGGGTGTCGAGCGGCAGCGCGGCCAGATACACGTTCGCGGAGCCGAAGCTCGCGACCCACGCGGCCGAGCCGTCGGCGGTCGCGATCCGCTCGATCATGTCGAGGAACGCGGTCGGCGCGAGCGCATCGCCGCCAAAACGGCGCGGCGTGCCCGCGCGATAGATGCCGGCCTCCTTGAACAGCGCGATCACGTCGCGCGGCACGTGCGATAGGCGGTCGAATTCTTCGCGGCGCGCGGCGACGGTCTCGATCACGGCGTCGAGCGGCGACAGCCGGGCGGCCGGTTCGCTGGCCGCGTGGGGAGCACTCGGTGCGGTGTCGAGGGCGAGGGCGGCGTGGGGCATGGCTGTCTCCTGGGGGGCGAATGGGGTTCGATTGCTTGGGTCGCATGCGCATCGCATGACATTGCAATCAGTCTAGAAACGCCGAAAACGCGCAGCAATTGGTGCGTTGGGCCGTGCGACTGGTGACGTTCCGTGCCGCACTAAAGAAATCTTCAGATGCGGGCGGCGCGCGCCGGTGCTATGTTGGGTTTCCGGTCGCGCGATGCCGCGCGGCCTCATCCGAAGCCGATCATGAGTTTCCCCGACGAAGACGATTTCCACCGGCTGCTCGACGCGCTGACGACCTGCGTGCTGCTGCACGACGCGCACACCAAGGCGATCGTGTGGGCGAACCGCGCCGCGTGCATCGCGCTCGGGTTTTCCGTCGAGGAGCTGCTGCCGCTGAAGGCGCCGGACATGACGCGCCCCGAACCGAAATACCAGCGCGAGATCGCCGTGAGTGCGTGGGACCGGGCGCTCGTCGACGGGCCGCAGGTGTACGAGTGGTGCTACCGGTCGCGCACGGGCGTCGACATGCTGTCCGAGGCGACCGCCACCTACGTGCCGCTGCGCGGGCGCGACGTCGTGATGGTGCAGTTCCGCGACATCAGCGCGGAAGAAGCGGTGCGCCAGCAGTTGCGCCGCTACGAGGCGCGGCTGCGCGAATTCATGCAGGATCTCGACGAAGGCATTGCGGTCGTCACGCCGCACGGCGGTGTGCAGTTCATCAGCGAGTCGGGCCGCCGCGTGCTCGGGCTCGCGCCCGACGAAGCGCTCGGCGAGGTGCTCGA
Source organism: Burkholderia sp. Ac-20392 (assembly GCF_017104585.1). Lineage (NCBI taxonomy): Bacteria > Pseudomonadati > Pseudomonadota > Betaproteobacteria > Burkholderiales > Burkholderiaceae > Burkholderia > Burkholderia sp. Ac-20392. The sequence continues at coordinate 6,315 of NZ_JAAGPB010000339.1, read as the reverse complement.
CTACTGCTCCGAAGCCGATCGCGACCGGCTCGTCGCGCAACTGCGCGATGCGCCGTCCGCGTATCCGTCTGCGCCGCAGCGCTACCGGATCGTGCGGCGCGACGGCTCGCCGTGCTGGCTGCGCATTTTGTGCCGACAGGTCGAGATCGAGGACGATCTCGACGGGCTGCTCGTGCAGTTCCGCGACGTGAGCGACGAAGTCGCGATCGAGGATGCCCGACGCGCCGAAGCGCGCATGCTCGAACACGCGGGCCGTTACAACGCGATGGGCGAGATGGCGAGCGTGATCGCGCACGAGCTGAGCCAGCCGCTCGCGGCCGTGCGCAATTTCATCGAAGGCGCGGTGCAGCGGCTGAACGCGCGCGGCGCCATCGACGACGCGATCTGGGGGCTGCGCAGTGCGGACCGGCAGGCCGAGCATGCGGCGCTGATCATCAAGAGCGTGCGCGAGTTCATCGTGAAGCGCGAGCCGGTCGTTGCGCTCTCCGACCTGCGCGACATCCTCGCGGACGTCGCGTACTTCATCGAGCTGCGCGCGAAGGAGGCCGGCGTGACGGTCACGATCGTGCAGGCCGATGGGCCGCTGCCGATCCGCTGCGAGCGCGTGCTGATCGGGCAGGTGATCCTGAATCTCGCGTTCAATGCGATCGAGGCGTTCGCCGGTTGCGAACGCGTGCCGCGCATGCTGACGCTCGGCACCGCGAACGTCGGCGGGCATGCCGAGCTGCGCGCGATCGACAATGGCCCAGGGATCGCGGCCGATGCGCACGACCGGCTGTTCGACGGCTTCTCGTCGTCGAAGGCCGGCGGCAACGGAATCGGGCTGTCGCTGTGCAAGAGCATCGTCACGCGCCACGGCGGCCGGATCGCTGCAAGCCCGGCCGACGGCGGCGGGCTCGACTGTCGCGTGACGCTGCCGCTCGCTGGAACGAAGGCTCAGGCAGACGCATAGTCGCGGGCGAACGCTTGATGCCGCGGCCGCTCGGCGGCCGTTGCGCATGAGCGGGCAGGCACGCGCGCAGCGCATGATCAGCGCCCGAGCGCCCGTGCGGTTTGCCCGCCGATGCCGAAATCGGTGGTCGGGATGTCCTTGATCATCACGCGGGTGGCTTGCAGCGGCGCGTCGAGCACGCTGGCGCTCGTCTCCGACAGCGCGGCTATCAGCGCGCGCTTCTGCTCATCGGTGCGGCCGGCGATCAGGATCGCGACGATCACGGGCAACGACGGCGGCGCGCCGTCCGCGGCGCTGCGGCCGCCGAGGCCGATGTGCGTCGCGGGCAATTCGGTCAGCAGCACGCGCACCGATTCGATCGGTGCGCCGATCGATTCGACGGTCGCACCGGTCAGCCGTGCGATCAGTTCGGCCTTGCGGGTGTCGTCATGGCCGGCCGGCAGGAAAACTTCGAGTGTGGGCATGGTCGTCGGGAAAGGTGAAGGTGGCCGGCTCACCGTTGCGCTGGCGACGGCGAACCGGTGGTCGCTTACAGGTGAAGGTGGCCGGCTCACCGTTGCGCTAGCGACGGCGAACCGGTGGCCGCTTACAGGTGAAGGTGGCCAGCTCACCGTTGCGTTGGCGACGGCGAACCGGTGGTCGCTTACAGGTGAAGGTGGCCGGCTCGCCGTTGCGCTGGCGACGGCGAACCGGTGGCCGCTTACAGGTGAAGGTGGCCGGCTCACCGTTGCGCTGGCGATGGCGAACCGGCGGTCGCTTACAGGTGAAGGTGGCCAGCTCACCGTCGCGTTGGCGATGGGCGAACCGGCGGCCGCTTACAGCAGGAAGCCGATCGCGCTGAGCGCTTCTGTCGAATCGATCAGGCGCACGACCTTCTCGGCGATCCGCAGCTCGCCTTCGGCATCGACGTGCAGCTTGTGCGTGACATCGGCCGCGAACAGCGTCGCGACGCCGCGCTTGTATGCGACGACGACCTGCGCCGATTTCAGCTCGACGGTGTCGGCGCTGCCGCTTTCCAGCGTGAAGCGCGACACGGTGCGCACCGTGCGCGCCGCGTCGGTCGCCGATGCCGAGTAGCCGGACACCATCCGCTGCACGCGCTTCTCGCGCATGTCCTGATCGTCGAACACGTAGTTCAGCGTGGCGGCGAAGTCGGTCGTGTCGGGATCGATCGGCACCACGTAGTGGCCGGCCGGCTCCCACAGGTCGAGCCACGCGCGATAGTCGCGGCGGTCGAGCATCTCGGCCTCGCGCCACACGAATTCGACCGCGCGGGCGAAGGTCTGCTCGGAAAAGAGGGCGTTGCGGTCGTCCATTATTGTTGCTCCATCATCGTGCGCCATTGCTGGTAGGCCTCGCGCATGCCGGTTTCGTCGGTCGCATGCGCGGTCTTTTCGCCGTTCGCGGCGGTCGTCTCGCGGTTCAGCCCGCGATTCACGAGGATCGGCACGTCGGGGCCCGCATGCGCGCCGCGTTGTACGCGCTCCCATGCTTCCGCGTCGTCGGGGCTGCCGAAACCGAACGGGCCCTGGAAGTGCTCGTGGATGCGCAGCCGCTCGCGGTTCGCTTCGTCGGGGCCGCCGTCCATCGCGAGCGCGACGTGGCGGATCTCGGTTTCGTTCGCCGAGATCGGCCGCAGCACGCGGAAGAACGCCATCGACAGCGCGAGGTTCGGGAACAGGTTCAGGTTGAAGCCGACGCCCATCAGCGAGCGCACGATGCGGCGCACTTCGTCCGGCGAGTGGCGCTCGGCGAGCTTGGCCGCGAGCGGTGCGAAGCGCTCGGCCAGCGGCGCGCCGTCGTCTTCGTCGAGGTCGATCAGCTCGGGCATCAGCACCGCGAGGCTGTGGCCGTTGCCGAGCCCGCGGCAGAACGCGTCCTCGCTCGTCATGAAGCTCGTGATCGCCGCGGCCGTCTCGTCGTCGATCGACTTCATCCACGACTTGTGCACGACCGGGAAGTGATAGAGGTCGGTCGTGTTCTCGAGCTGGATCTTCCAGTTGCCCTTGAACTTGAACTTGTGCTCGCCGTTTGCCTTGATCGGGTAGCCGGCGCCCTGTTTCATGAACAGGTCGATCCACGGCTTCGCACCGCCGAGGAAATCCTCGAGCGGTTCGATGTCGTCGTTGAAGCTCGCGAAGATCAGCCCCTGGTACACGCCGACGCGCAGCTTCACGAGCGGCAGGTCGCCTTTCTCGCACACGCCTTCGTAGCCGTCGCCGTACGGCAGCGCGCGCAGCGTGCCGTCGAGTGCGTAGGACCAGCTGTGATACGGGCACGTGAAACCCTTCGCGTTGCCCTTGTGCGATTCGCACACGGTCGCGCCGCGATGGCGGCAGCGGTTCTGCAGCACGTTGATCTCGCCGGTCTTGTCGCGCACGACGATCACCGGCTGCCGGCCGATCGTCGTCGTGATGAAGTCGCCCGGGTTCGGCAGCTCGCTTTCGTGCGCGACCCAGATCCAGGTGCGGTAGAAGATGCGGTCGAGCTCGGCTTCGAACAGCGCGGGATCGTGATACATCGCCGGCGCGATGCGGTCGGGTTGCGCGAGACCATGCAACGCACTGGTGTCGATCGTCTGGTAGGAAATGTCGCTCATCGTCGTGTGGGGGAAAGAGTCGCGAAATCGGGCCGCGCAGCGCGCGGTTTCGAGTACCCAGTCTCGTCTCCCACTACATATCCGTCAAATTGATCTAAAATTGGCCAGTCAATAAATACGGCAAATGATGGAGGCAACGATGACATCGGTCGATCATCTCGATCTGAACCTGTTGCGCGTGTTCCAGGCGATCGTCGAGGAGCGCAGCCTGACGAAGGCCGGCGAGCGGCTCGCGCTGTCGCAGCCGGCCGTCAGCTATTCGCTCGGCCGGTTGCGCACGCTGTTCGACGATCCGCTGTTCGTGCGCACGCGCGCGGGCATGCAGCCGACGCCAGTCGCGCTCGAACTCGCGGGGATCGTCGGCAAGGCGCTCGACATGGTGCGCGTGGCGCTGCGCTACGCGGAGCGCTTCGATCCGGCCACCAGCACGCGCACGTTTCGGCTGTCGTTGTCGGATGCGGGCGAGATGGCGTACCTGCCGGCGATCTGCCAGGCGCTGCGCGAGCGCGCGCCGCGCGTGACGCTGAGCGTGCAGCCGTTGCCGGTGGAGGAGATCGAGGAAGCGCTGCGCGCGAGCCGGCTGGATTTCGCGATCGGCAACCTGCCGGAGCTGATGCCGCGTACGCGTCACCAGACGCTGTTCGAGGAAACCTACGTGTGCATGACGGGCCGCCGGCGCGGGGTGCCGAGTGGCGCCGCGCTGAGCCTCGACCAGTTCGTGCGCGCCGCGCACGTCAACGTGAAATCGGTCGAGCACAGCCACCACGCGCTCGACGATGCGCTGCGCGCGCAGGGCGTGGGCCGCAACATCGCGCTCGAAGTGCCGCACTTCGTCGCGCTGCCGAGCGTGCTGTCGGTCACGGATCTCTATGCGACGCTGCCGAAGCGGCTCGCGCAGATCCTGAACCGCGACAATGCGTTCCGCCTGTATGAGCTGCCCGTTACGTTGCCGCCCGCACCGGTGACGATGCACTGGCACGAGCATTTCCACGAGGACGAGGGCAATGCGTGGATGCGCACGCTGCTGGCCGAACTCGTCGAGCGGTTCGACGACGCGTGACCCATGAGGCGAGGGCAACGCGTGGGATGTGCGAGCTGGCGGTGGAGATCGTCGAGTGATTCGATGACGACGTGACCCACGAGGCGGGGCTAACGCGTGGGATGTGCGAGCTGGCGGTGGAGATCGTCGAGTGATTCGATGACGACGTGACCCACGAGGCGGGGCTAACGCGTCGGATGTGCGAGCCGTCGGTGGAGATCGTCGAGCGTTTCGACGACGCGTGACCCATGAGGCGGGGCTAACGCGTCGGATGCGCGAGCCGTCGGTGGAGATCGTCGAGCGTTTCGACGACGACGTGACCCACGAGGCGGGGCTTACGCGTCGGATGCGCGAGCCGTCAGCGGAAATCGTCGTGCGCTTCAACGACGCATGACCCACGAGGCGGGGGCAACGCGTGGATTCGCACGTTGACGGCGGAGGTCATCGAGCGTTTCGAAGGCGCGCGACGTGACGAACCGGCGTCGCTCGTACCGCGCGCGTCAGAGATCAGAGATCGAGCACGAGCACCGCCGAGCGCGCACGCGACACGCAGCAGCAGATCACCGTGTTGCTCGCGCGCTCGGCCTTGCTGAGGCAATGGTCGCGATGATCGGGCTCGCCGTCGATCACGGGCACCATGCAGGTGCCGCACACGCCTTCGCCGCATGACGTGTCGACTTCGATGCCGATGCGCGCGAGCGCGTCGACGATCGACGTGTCGGGCGTGACGCGTACCGATTGTCCGCTGCGCTGCAGGCGCACTTCGAATCCGTCGGCGGCCGGACCGGCGCCGGCATCCGTGTTGCCGGCATCGGCGGCGGCCGGTTCCGCCGCGAAGCGTTCGAGATGGATCGAATCTTCAGGCAAGCGCGTCGCGGCCGCCGCGACGACCGCATCCATGAACGGCCCCGGGCCGCACGTATAGACGTGTGCATGCGCGTCGACCGATTCGACGCAGCGGCCCAGCTCGGCCGCGAGCGCGGCGGGCTCGATGCCGTAGTGGAACGTCACGTGCGACGCGAACGGCTCGGCCGACAGTTCGGCGACGAAGGCCGCGTGCTCGCGGCTGCGGGCGAAGTAATGCAGCCGATAGCGCGCGCCGCGCCGGTGCAGCGCATACGCCATCGACAGCAGCGGCGTGATGCCGATGCCGGCCGCGATCAGCACGTGCTCGCTCGCGTCATCCGTCAGACGAAACAGGTTGCGCGGCGCGCCGATCGACAGCTCGGCGCCGACTTGCACGTCGTCGTGCAGCGAACGCGAGCCGCCGCGCGACTGCGCTTCCTTCTTCACCGCGAACAGGTAGCTGCCGCGCTCGTCGGGGTTGCCGCACAGCGAGTATTGCCGCGTGATGCCGGACGGCGCGGTCACATCAATATGGGCGCCCGGTTCGTATGCGTCGAACGGCTGGCCGTCGACACGCGAAACCCGGAAACAGCGGATGTCCTGCGCCGCGTCGATCAGCGCGTCGATCCGGACTTGGTGGCGGTTCGCTTGCATGGGTCAATCCGTGGGGTTGGGGGAACGCGGCGCGGCAGACACCGCACCGTCATGCGATCGAGAATAGGGATGGGCATCGCATAAATCAAATCGATTAAAAAGCGATGCCTGAATCAGTGGGATGGATGATGGTCGGGCGGCCGATCGTGACCGATTGCGCCCGATGGCGCCCGGCGTTCAGCGCGCGGCGACCGCGTTGCCGGCATCGGCCGCGTGCGGCGCGGC
>NZ_JAAGPB010000338.1:0-9720 GCF_017104585.1 Burkholderia sp. Ac-20392 | reverse complement strand
CCGCGCCGCATCGCCGAGCACGGTGAAATGTGCGTCGGGCCAGCGCTGCGCGGCGTCACGCAGCGCCTGCACGGTCAGCTCCGGGCCGACCCCCGCGGGTTCGCCGGTCGTGATCGCGATCTGCAGCGCGGGCGTGGTCATCTGAAACTCGCTCAGTTCGCCGGGCTGACGCCGCCGATCTTGTACTGCACGTACGACGAATCGCGCAGCTCGCGCAGCCAGTCGGCATACGCCTGCTCGGCCTTGCGCTGGCCGATCGCCTGACGCGCGATATCCATCTGCTGCTGCACCGAGCCTTCCGCTTCGCGGCGGCTCAGCACCTGGATCAGGTGATAGCCGTACTCGGTACGGATCGGCTGGCTGATCTGGCCGTCCTGCAGGTTGTTCATCGCGCGCTCGAATTCCGGCACGGTCTCGCCCGGGCTGATCCAGCCGAGATCGCCGCCCTGCGACGCCGAACCGTCCTGCGAGTAGGTGCGCGCGAACTTCGCGAAATCGCCGCCGGCCTCGACCTGGTTGCGGATGTCGGCCAGTTGCTGGCGCGCCTGGCCTTCCGACTTGCCTTCACCCACGCGCAGCAGGATGTGGCGCACGTGCGTCTGGACGATCTTCGGTGCGGCGGCAGTCGCGCCCTGGCTCTGGCGGCGGTCGACGAGACGCACGATCTCGAAGCCGTCCGGCACGCGGATCAGCGTCGGGTTGACCTGGCCCGGGCGCAGCTTCGATGCGGCGTCGACGACGTCGGCCGGCAGCGCGCTCGGCGCCTTGAAGCCGAGGTCACCGCCCTTCTTCGCGTCGTTCGCTTCCGAATTGTTCTTCGCGAGCTTCTCGAAATCGGCGCCCGACTTCGCCTGCTGCAGCAACGCGTCAGCCTTCTTCTGCGCGACTTCGATGTCGGCCTGCGGCGCGTTGGTCGGCGCCTTGATGAAGATGTGCTGGAAACGCAGGTCCTGCTGCTGCGACGCGTTCGGCCCGCGCTGGCTCGCGATGTAGTTCGCGACCTCGGCGTCCGACACGGTGATCTTGCCGTCGACCTCGCGCTCGCGCAGCTTCGACAGCATCAGTTCGGTGCGCGCGTCGCTCGTGAAGATGCTCCAGGGCACGCCTTGCGCCTCGAGACGCGCGCGGTACTGCTCGACCGTCATGCCGTTCGCCTGCGCGAGACGCTGCAGCGTGGACTGCACGGTCGCGTCGTCGATGCGGATCCCGTCGTCCTTGGCCTTCTGCACCTGGATACGCTCGAGCACCATCTGGTTCAGCACCTGCGCGCGCAACTGGTCGGTCGGCGGCACGGGTGCGTTCTGCTGCTGCAGCCGGCGCGCGATCAGGCCGGCACGCTGGTCGAGTTCGCGGCCCGTGATCACGTCGTTGTTGACGACCGCGACGACTTCGTCGGCGAGCTGCGCACCTTGCGAACCGAGCGCCTGCGCCGCGGCCGGCGCGGCGGCGAGCAGCGCGGAGGCCGCAGCGAGGCTGGACACGACTGCCGCGAAACGAAGGGTTTTCTTCATTGCCACTGGAACTCCATTGAAATCGTGCTGACCGGTGCAGACAAGCCGGCGTTACTCGTAGTTGCTGAAGCGGGACATCGGCGGCGGCGGCGGCGGCAGCGGCGTGTAGCCCGGCACCCCGGCGCGGAATGCGGACACGAGGCCGTTGTCGACGGTCGACAGGCCCTTGAGCGTCAGCTGCATCATGACTCGCGTCGACGAGTTCTGCTGTCCCGACGAATTGATGCCGTTCGCCGCCCGTTGCACCCCGACCCCGAGCGCCCAGCAGTCCGCGTCGTATTGTAAGCCGACCAGACCGTCGACCACGCGATCGCCCGCGAGGTCGTAGTTGAAGCGGCCGATCGCATACAGGCGGCGCGTGAGTGGCCATTGCGCGGACACCAGGAACTGGTTGATCGGCTGGTTGTCGAGCGTGGTGTTCGATCGCGTGTAGCGGTAGCCGACGTTGATCACGCGGCGCTCGCCCGGGCTGTAGCCGAAACCGACGCTCGACTTCACGAGCTGGTTGTTGTTCTGGTTGTACTGGAACGCCGTCTCCGACATGAAGCCCGAGCCGAGCTTCAGCGCGGCGCCGACGATCAGGTCCGAGTGGCGCGCCTGCACGGCGGACTGCCCGGAATTCAGCGTGACGCGCTGATCGGCGAAGTAGTACTGCTGCGCGATCACGAAGCGCGCACGCTCGTCGCCGGTGCGCGGATCGATGAAGCGCGACGTCAGGCCGGCCGTGATCCGGTTCGCATCGGCGATCCGGTCGTTGCCGACGAACGTGTTCGGCTGGTAGATCTCCGCGAGGCCGAAGTCCGATTCCGCGGTGTCGAACAGCGGGGCGTTCGACTGGTCGCGATACGGCGTGTACACGTAGTACAGGCGCGGCTCGAGGGTCTGGATGAAGTCCTGGCCGAACAGGCGCACCGAGCGGTCGAAGATCAGCCCCGTATCGAAGCTCACGGTCGGGATCGACTCGGTGAAGCGCTTCGGGCTGTTCGGCGTGGTCGACGACAGGTAGTTCAGGTCGTACGACGCGAAGTGGTACTGGACCTTCGGCACGACGAAGTAGCCGGGGCCGTACACGCCGTACGAGATGTACGGATTGAAGACGATCCGGTCACCCTGGGTCGCATCGGCCGTCGTGATGCGGAACCGCGAATAGTCGGCTTCCGCGCCGAAGTCGAAGCCGCCGACGTTGTACTTCGTGTACTTCACGTTCAACTGCGGCTCACGGCTGTACGGCGCGATCGACGGCGGCAGCGTCTGCCAGTGCTGGTAGCGCGCGAGCACCGACCACGGGCCGTTGTTGTACGTGAGGCCCGCTTCCTGCTGGTACAGCGTCTGCGTCCCGTTGATGAACTGGTTCGCCGACCCGAGGTCTTCGGGATACGTATTGTCCGAGACCTTGTTGTAGTAGACGTAGCCGCCGAAGCCGCCGCCGAAGTTCTGCTGGTGCTGCCAGTAGATCGCGTAGCGGTTGCGGTGCGCGAGCCGGTCATCCGGCAGGTAATTGGCCGTAAACGTGCCCGAATACGACGGCGACAGGTAGCGGAACGTCGCCTCGGCCATCACGCCGCGCCGCGAGATGATGCGCGGCGTGAGCGTGAGGTCGCGGTTCGGCGCGATGTTGAAGTAATACGGCAGCGACAGTTCGAACCCGTTGCTCGAGTTCATCGCGAACGTCGGCGGCAGCAGGCCGCTGCGCCGCTCGCCCGACAGCGGGAACGTCATCCACGGGCTCGCGAAGATCGGCACGCCCTGGAAGAACAGCACGCCGTTGCGCGCGGAGCCTTCGTCGGCGCCCGTATCGAAGTCGAAGCGGCTGCCCTTGATGTACCACGCGGGGTTCGTCGAGCACTGGCACGCGGTGTAGGTGCCGTTGACGAACACCGAGCGCTCGTTGTCGACCATGTCGACGCGTTCCGCGCTGCCCGACCCGCCCGTCATGTTGAAGTGATACTTCGGCGCGGTCATGAAGCCCTGGTTCGCCTCGATCTTCAGGTGCGCCTCGGGGCCCGTGAACGACGTGCCGGAATTGTTGATCCTGACCTGGCCGTACGCGTCGGCCATGTCGGTATCCTGATCGTAGTGGATCGCGTCGGCCTTCACGACGGCGTCACCGCGCCGCAGCTCGGCCGAACCCTTCGCGGCGAGATCCTGCTCGGCCGTGCCGCTCGTGTGGTCGGCGATCACGAAGGCGGCCGGCTTCGCGCCGTCCTTCAGCGGACGATCCTCGAGCTGGGGCGCGAGACGCAGATCCCACGGCGAGTCGAGCGGCTGCGGCTGCGCGGCCGCGCCCGACAGCTGCGCGTACGACACGGCCGGCACGAGGCCAGGCACGGCCAGGAGCGCGAGCGCGAGCCGCCGTTTGCGCGGCGCCCCGTCACCGGGGAAAACATTCGGGAATAGCGGTTTGGGCGGCATCTATCGTTTGGCGAATCGCCCCTTGTCAACCACGCCGTCGCGGCACATTCGCACGCGGCGGGCCGCACCGTCGCACCGCGACTGCGGCTGAGCGCAAACCGGGGAGGCGTTCGGGTGACGGCGCGACAGGCGGCGGGCCTGCACGGCGGGAAGCTGACGCGGGGCGCGTCAAAAAAGTCGTGGGGTATTATATGGCAAGACGTTCCCCCCTCCTCCGAGTTTCATGACGCCCCCATCCGCCGCATCCCAGCCCGACGCCCGCCTCGAAGCACTCACCGCGTGGCTGCAGCCGCTCGCCGAACGCCATGCGCTCGACCTGTCGACCCTCGCGCCCGCCTCGTCGGACGCCAGTTTCCGCCGCTATTTCCGTGTCGCATCGGCCACGAGCGCCGGCGGCACGCTGATCGCCGTCGACGCGCCGCCGCCCGAGAAGTGCCGTGAATTCGTCCAGGTCGCGCAGCTGCTCGCCGCGGCCGGCAACCACGTGCCGGACGTGCTCGCCCACGATTTCGACGCGGGTTTCATGCTCGTGACCGATCTCGGCCGCACGTCGTACATCTCGGTGCTCGATCCGGCCGACCCGGCCGCCGCAAAGCCGCTGATGCGCGCGGCGCTCGACGCACTGATCCGCTTCCAGCTCACGTCGAAACCCGACGTGCTGCCGCCGTTCGACGAGGCATTCCTGCGCCGCGAGATGGAGCTGATGCCCGAATGGTTCGTCGGCCGCCACCTCGGCAAGCCCGTCACCGACGCGATGCGCGGCACGCTCGACCGCACCTTCGCGCTGCTGGTCGCCAGCGCGCACGCGCAGCCGCAGGGTTTCATGCTGCGCGATTTCATGCCGCGCAACCTGATGGTGTGCGAGCCGAACCCGGGCATCCTCGATTTCCAGGACGCCGTCTACGGGCCGCTGACGTACGACGTCGTGTCGCTGCTGCGCGACGCCTTCATCAGCTGGGACGAGGAGTTCGAGCTCGACTGCTTCGCGTACTACTGGGAAAAGGCGAAAAAGGCCGGCCTGCCGGTCGACCCGGATTTCGGCGAGTTCTACCGCCAGCTCGAATGGATGGGGCTGCAGCGCCACATCAAGGTGCTCGGCCTGTTCGCGCGCATCAATTACCGCGACGGCAAGCCGCACTACCTGAACGACCTGCCGCGCTTCATCGCGTATGCGCGCAAGGTCGCGCTGCGCTACCGCCCGCTCGTGCCGTTCGCGAAGCTGCTCGACGAGCTCGAGGGCAACGCGCCGGCCGACGTGGGCTATACGTTCTGACCGTTCCGACTCTCCTGACACCCGGCCGAACATGAGCAACACCCTGACCACGGCGATGATCTTCGCCGCCGGGCGCGGCGAACGGATGCGCCCGCTCACCGACACCCGCCCGAAGCCGCTGCTCGAAGCGGGCGGCAAGCCGCTGATCGTGTGGCAGATCGAAGCGCTCGCCCGCGCGGGCATCGAGACGATCGTGATCAACCATGCGTGGCTCGGCGAGCAGATCGAGGCTGCGCTCGGGGACGGCTCGCGCTGGGGCGTGCGGCTCGCGTATTCGGCCGAGGGCGACGCACTGGAAACGGCGGGAGGCATCGCACAGGCGTTGCCGCTGCTCGAGCGCGACGGGCAGCCGGCCGTGTTCGCGGCAGTCAGCGGCGACGTCTACTGCGCGTTCGACTACCGGTCGCTCGCGCCGCGCGCCACCCGGATGGCCGCGCTCGACGCACCGGCGATGCACCTCGTGATGGTGCCGAACCCGCCGTTCCACCCGGCCGGCGACTTCGCGCTCGACGGCGACGGTCACCTTGCGCTCGACGGCGCCGCGCGCTTCACGTTCGGCAACATCGGCCTGTACGACACGCGGATGTTCCGCGATCTCGCGCCCGGCACGCGGCGCGCGCTGACGCCGTACTATCGCGCGGCGATCGAGGCCGGCCGCGCGAGCGGCGAACTGTATGAAGGTATCTGGGAGAACGTCGGCACGCCCGCGCAGTTGGGCGAGCTGGATGCGCGGCTGCGCGCCGCGAAGTGACCGGCTGACGGGTCGTCGGGCCGATTGATCAGATGGTTGGCTGATCCGCTGCTTAGCTGACTGGCTGGCCGACCGACAAATCGGCCGGGTTGGTCTGGCTGATCAACAGGTCCCGCACCTGCCGGCCCCTCATGCCGACGCGCGTCCCGCCCGTCAAGCACGCCTCCTTCCCGCTGCGCGCCCCCGCGCGCAGCACCGCCGCTTACGCGGCTTCCGCCTCTTCCCCGCCCGCCGCCGCACGCTGCTGCTGCAGCGCCCACATCTGCGCATACAACCCGTCGGCGCGCACGAGTTCGTCGTGCGTGCCGCGCTCGACGATCCGCCCGTGGTCCATCACGAGGATCTGCTGCGCATGCACGACCGTCGACAGCCGGTGCGCGATCACGAGCGTCGTGCGATGCCGCGCGATCTGGTCGAGCTCGTGCTGGATCGCGCGCTCCGAGCGCGAATCGAGCGCCGACGTCGCTTCGTCGAACAGCAGCACCGGCGGGTTCTTCAGCAGTGTGCGCGCGATCGCGACGCGCTGCTTCTCGCCGCCCGACAGCTTCAGCCCGCGCTCGCCGACCGGCGTGTCATACCCCTTCGGCAAGCTTTCGATGAAATCGTGGATGTGCGCGGCGCGCGCGGCCGCGATCACTTCGTCGCGGGTCGCGGTCGGCCGGCCGTACGCGATGTTGTAGTAGATCGAGTCGTTGAACAGCACCGTGTCCTGCGGCACGATCCCGATCGACGCGCGCAGCGAGTCCTGCGTGACGTCGCGGATATCCTGTCCATCGATCCGGATCGCGCCGCCCGACTGCCGGTCGAGATCGTAGAAGCGGAACAGCAGCCGCGACAGCGTCGACTTCCCGGAGCCGCTGTGGCCGACCACCGCGGTCGTCGTACCCGCGTCGATCGTGAACGACACGTCGTGCAGGATCTGCCGCGCCGGCTCGTAGGCGAAATTCACGTGCTCGAAGCGCACCTGCGCGCCGGCGACCGCAAGCGGCCGCGCATCGGGCAGGTCGGCCACTTCCTTCGCGGCCGACAGCAGCCCGAACATCCGGTCCATGTCGGTGAGGCTCTGCTTCAGCTCGCGATAGACGACGCCGAGAAAGTTCAGCGGGATATACAGCTGCAGCATGAACGTGTTGATCAGCACCAGATCGCCGAGCGTCAGCTTGCCGGCGAGCACGCCCTGCGTCGCGCGCCACAGGATGAACACGAGCCCCGTGCCGATGATCGCCTGCTGGCCGAAGTTCAGCACCGACAGCGAGTTCTGCGAACGGATCGCGGCCTTCCGGTAGCGCTTCAGGTTCTCGTCATAGCGCTGCGCTTCCCACTCCTCGTTGCCGAAATACTTGACCGTCTCGTAGTTGATCAGCGAATCGATCGCCCGCGAGTTCGCGCGCGAATCGAGTTCGTTCATCGTGCGGCGGAAATGCGTGCGCCAGTTGGTGACCTTCACCGTGAACACGATGTACGTGACCAGCGCCGCGAACGTCACGTACGCGTAATAGGCCTCGTACTTGACCACGAAGAAGCCGAGCACGAGCCCGACCTCGACGAGCGTCGGCAGGATGCTGTACAGCGAATACGAAATCAGCTGCTGGATGCCGCGCGTGCCGCGCTCGATGTCGCGCGACATGCCGCCGGTCTGGCGCTCCAGGTGAAACCGCAGCGACAGCCCGTGCAGGTGCCGGAACACCTGCAGCGCGAGCTGGCGCACCGCGCTCTCGGTGACTTTCGAGAACAGGATCTCGCGCAGCTCGGTAAACAGGGAAGTGGACAGCCGCACGAGCGCATACGCGACGACCAGCAGCCCCACGCCGCCCGCGAGCACGATGCCGGCCGACTGTTCGGCACGGCCGATCGCGGTGATCTGCTGGACGTAGGACAGGTGGTCGACGATGCGCTTCATCACGACCGGCACGCCGAGGTTCGCGACTTTCGCGCCGATCAGGCAGCCGAGCGCGAGCGCGACACGCCATTTGTAGGTGGTCAGGTACGGCAGCAACGACCGGATGGTCTGCCAGTCGTTGCGGGGCCCGGTTGAAGCCGGCGCGGGCTCACCGGAAGCAGGAAATCGGCGCATGGGGGGAAGGATCGGCGGCGGTGCCGGACGCGTGCGACGGCGGCCGGCTCGCTCACTTTCTCGTACAATTTGCGAACGTTGTATTGTCGCAGAAGCCGCTTCGCGCCGCTGCCGGCGCCCTCGCCGGCCGGCCTGCGCGCGGCGGCGTATTTATTACAGGATGAAAGCCCCCGCCATGACCGATTCGACCCTCGAACTCCCGCAAAAGCAGCCCGCGCTGCGCGTCGTCCCGCAACCGCACGACGCGAACGTCCACGGCGACGTGTTCGGCGGCTGGATCATGTCGCAGGTCGACATCGCCGGCTCGATCCCCGCGAGCCAGCGCGCGAACGGTCGCGTCGCGACGGTCGCGGTCAACTCGTTCGTGTTCAAGCAGCCGGTGTTCGTCGGCGATCTGCTGAGCTTCTACGCGACCATCACGCGCACCGGCAACACGTCGATCACGGTCGACGTCGAGGTGTTCGCGCAGCGCATGCGCCTGATGGGCGAGGTCGTGAAGGTCACCGAAGCGACGCTCACCTACGTCGCGACCGGCACCGACCGCAAGCCGCGACAACTGCCGCCGCTCTGACGGACGAGCGCCGTGCGACGGCGCCCTCCGCCTGCCCGCGGCCACCTCAGTGCGTGGCCGTCAGCCCGAACTCCCGCATCGCGGGCAGGAAATCGTGGTTCAGCTTCGGCTTGCGCGACAGCTTCACCAGCACATAGCGCTGGAACGGCGCGAGCCGCTGCCACTGCGCGAGCTCGGGCGCCATCAGCCCGGCCAGCGCGCTCTGCTGCACGAGCGACTCCGGCACGATGTCGGTAGCGCGCCAGGTCGGCCGCTCGTCCGGCTGGAACCACGATGGTTCCAGATCGGCGTGCGTGCGCAGCATTTCGAACAGCGCGTGATCGAAGTTGGGCTCGATCGCGGTGTCGTCGTCGGCCGGAAAGCGCGCGAGCAGCTTGCGGTCCTCGAGCGGCAGCAACTGCCACTGCTCCAGTGATATCCGCAGACCGAAACGGTCGAGATTGAAACGCACGATCATCGGGATGTACGTGAAGTTTTCCGATGAATCGTGTTCGAAGGTGAATAGCAGTGGAGCGTCGCTGAGTCCCATGATCGTTACCTGACGTGGCGGATGCCGGCGCGGCCGGCTTGCCTGAGGTATTTTAGAACCTCTGCGCGCGGGCGGCGGATACGATTGCCGCCGGCCTCGCGCCGAATCAACGGGAGTGCTCGTGAATCCGACCGAATCCGGTGACATGCGCGACGAACCGCGCGGCGCGATCGAACTGTCCGTGCGCCGCACGCGCGGCGGCGCCGTCGAAACCGCGCACGACTACGTGGGCCAGGAATGG
Source organism: Burkholderia sp. Ac-20392 (assembly GCF_017104585.1). Classification (NCBI taxonomy): domain Bacteria; kingdom Pseudomonadati; phylum Pseudomonadota; class Betaproteobacteria; order Burkholderiales; family Burkholderiaceae; genus Burkholderia; species Burkholderia sp. Ac-20392. The sequence goes on along the minus strand of NZ_JAAGPB010000338.1, from coordinate 358 downwards.
CCCGTCGCGCTCGTCTTCAACGGCATCTCGCACGCGGTGATGATGTGTACGCCGTGCGACCTCGAAGCGTTCGCGGTCGGTTTCGCGATCTCGGAAGGGATCGTCGCGCGCGGCAGCGACATCAAGGACATCGACGTGATCCTGCACGCCAGCGCGCCGCTGCCGCATGCGGAAGTCCACCTGGAGGTCGTCCAGCAGGCGTTCGCCGCGCTGAAGGACCGGCGCCGCGCGCTCGCGGGGCGCACCGGCTGCGGCGTCTGCGGGATCGAAAGCATCGACCTGCTCGACCTCGCGCCCGAACGCGTGCCCGATACGGGCTTTCTTGCGCGCCTCGCGCCCGACGCGCTGACGCGCGCCG
>NZ_JAAGPB010000337.1:0-9730 GCF_017104585.1 Burkholderia sp. Ac-20392 | reverse complement strand
GTTTTCGGTGGGCTGGAGTTGCGGGTTCAGCGCGGTGCGGTAATCGAACACGAAGCAGTCGCCGTGATAGTGCGCGCCGCCGACTTCCTCGAAGTACTTCAGGATCCCGCCTTCGAGCTGGTACACGTTCTCGATGCCGATTTCCTTCATGTGGATCGCGGCTTTCTCGCAGCGGATGCCGCCCGTGCAGAACGACACGACCGTCTTGCCTTCGAGGTCGGCGCGGTTCGCGTCGATCACTTCCGGGAATTCGCTGAACTTGTCGATCCGGTAGTCTAGTGCGTCGTCGAACGTGCCGACGTCGACTTCGAATGCATTGCGCGTGTCGAGCATCACGACCGGGCGGCCCGTGTCGTCGTGGCCGCGGTCGAGCCACGTCTTCAGCGTCTGCGCGTCGACGAACGGCGCGCGGCCGAGTTCCGGCTTGATCGCCGGCTTCTTCATCGTGATGATCTCGCGCTTCAGGCGCACGAGCATGCGGCGGAACGGCTGCGAGTCGGACAGGCTTTCCTTGAACTGCAGCGTCGCGAACTTGCCTTCGAACAGCGGATCGTGGCGGAGGTACGCGATGAACGCGTCGGCGGCTTCGCGCGTGCCGGCGATGAACAGGTTGATGCCTTCCGGCGCGAGCAGGATCGTGCCGCGCAGGTCGAGTTCGTTGCAGCGGGCGGTGACGAGCGGGCGCCATTGCTCGTTCGTGTCGAGCGACACGAAGTGGTAGGCGGCGAGGTTGACGATGGTCATGATGGTCCGACGGGAAAACGGCCGCACGGCGGCCCGCAAAAAAGGGTGCGAAGCCGGGGCGTTGATTCGAAAAACCGTATTATCCCGCAAACCGCGCCCAGGCCGGCATCCTGCCGTTTGGCCAGCCGCGCGACGTGCGGTCGCGTGCATCGGCCGAACGGCCAGGGCGGGGATTTTTTGGGCAGCCTGCGCGGCGGGCCGGCTACAATAGCGCCCATGTCAGATCCCCGCTTCGTCCATCTTCGCGTTCACTCCGAATTCTCGATTGCCGACGGCATCGTGCGCATTGACGACATCGTCAAGGCGGCGGCCGCAGACGGTCAGGGCGCGCTCGCGCTCACCGATCTCGGCAACGCATTCGGCCTCGTCCGTTTCTACCAGGAAGCCCGCGGCAAGGGCATCAAGCCGATCGCCGGCTGCGACGTCTGGATCGCCAATCCGGACGACCGCGACAAGCCGTCGCGGCTGCTGCTGCTCGTCAAGGACAAGGTCGGCTACCTGAATCTCTGCGAGTTGCTGTCGAAGGCGTGGCTCACGAACCAGTACCGCGGCCGGGCGGAACTCGACGCGAGCTGGCTCGACGGCGAGCTTTCGCAGGGGCTGCTTGCGCTGTCTGGCGCGCAACAGGGCGATATCGGGCTCGCGCTTGCCGCGGGCAACGAAGAGGCCGCGCGCCGTCACGCCGAGCGCTGGGCGAAGGTGTTCCCGGGCGGTTTCTACATCGAGCTGCAGCGTTACGGCCAGCCGGGCGCCGAGGCGTACATCCAGCAGGCCGCGACGCTCGCCGCGGCGCTGAAGCTGCCGGTCGTCGCGACGCACCCGACGCAGTTCATGACCGACGACGATTTCACCGCGCACGAGGCGCGCGTGTGTATCTCGGAAGGCGACATCCTCGCGAACCCGCGGCGCCAGAAGCGGTTCACGACCGACCAGTATTTCCGCACGCAGGACGACATGGCCGCGCTGTTCGCCGACCTGCCGTCAGCGATCGCGAACACGGTCGAAGTCGCGAAGCGCTGCAACCTGAAGCTCGAGCTCGGCAAGCCGAAACTGCCGCTGTTCCCGACGCCGGACGGCATGTCGCTCGACGACTACCTGGTCCAGCTGTCGAAGGAAGGGCTCGAGACCCGTCTTGCGCAGCTGTATCCGGCCGAAGCCGAACGCGACGCGCAGCGCGACACGTACTACAAGCGCCTCGAATTCGAGTGCGGGACCATCACGAAGATGGGCTTCCCGGGCTACTTCCTGATCGTCGCGGACTTCATCAACTGGGCGAAGAACAACGGCGTGCCGGTCGGCCCTGGCCGCGGCTCGGGCGCCGGTTCGCTGGTCGCGTACGCGCTCGGCATTACCGACCTCGACCCGCTGCGCTACAACCTGCTGTTCGAGCGTTTCCTGAACCCGGAACGCGTGTCGATGCCCGACTTCGACATCGACTTCTGCCAGCACGGCCGCGACCGCGTGATCCAGTACGTGAAGGAGAAGTACGGCGCGGACGCCGTGTCGCAGATCGCCACCTTCGGTACGATGGCCGCGAAGGCGGCCGTGCGCGACATCGGCCGCGTGCTCGACCTCGGCTACATGTTCACCGACGGCATCGCGAAGCTGATCCCGTTCAAGCCGGGCAAGCACGTGACGATCGCCGACGCGATGAAGGAAGAGCCGCAGCTGCAGGAGCGCTACGACCACGAGGACGAAGTGCACCAGCTGCTCGATCTCGCGCAGCGCGTCGAGGGCCTCACGCGTAACGTCGGGATGCACGCGGGCGGCGTGCTGATCGCGCCCGGCAAGCTGACCGATTTCTGCCCGCTGTACACGCAGGGCGACGACGGCGGCGTGGTCAGCCAGTACGACAAGGACGACGTCGAAGCCGTCGGCCTCGTGAAGTTCGACTTTCTGGGTCTCACGACGCTGACGATCCTCGACTGGGCCGAGCGCTACATCCGTCGCCTCGATCCGTCGAAGGCCGACTGGTCGCTCGCGCAGGTGCCGCTCGACGATCCCGCCTCGTTCCAGATCCTGAAGAAGGCCAACACGGTCGCGGTGTTCCAGCTGGAAAGCCGCGGGATGCAGGGCATGCTGAAGGATGCGCAGCCCGACCGCTTCGAGGACATCATCGCGCTCGTGTCGTTGTACCGTCCGGGCCCGATGGACCTGATCCCGAGCTTCTGCGCACGGAAGCACGGGCGCGAGAAGGTCGACTATCCGGATCCGCGCGTCGAACCCGTCCTGAAAGAGACCTACGGCATCATGGTCTATCAGGAGCAGGTGATGCAGATGGCGCAGATCATCGGCGGCTACTCGCTCGGCGGCGCGGACTTGCTGCGTCGCGCGATGGGCAAGAAGAAGCCCGAGGAGATGGCCAAGCACCGCGAGATCTTCGCGGAGGGCGCGGCGACGAACGGCCTCACGCGCGAGAAGTCCGACGAGATCTTCGACTTGATGGAGAAGTTCGCGGGCTACGGCTTCAACAAGTCGCACGCGGCCGCCTATGCGCTGCTCGCGTACTACACCGCGTGGCTGAAGGCACACCATCCGGCCGAATTCATGGCGGCCAACATGACGCTCGCGATGGACGACACCGACAAGGTGAAGATCCTGTTCGACGATTGCGTCGTGAACAACCTCGCCGTGCTGCCGCCGGACATCAACCAGTCGCATTACCGCTTCGAGCCGGTCGCCGAAGCCGACGGCAAGCGCTCGCGCACGATCCGCTACGGTCTCGGCGCGGTGAAGGGCAGCGGCCAGAACGCGATCGAGGAAATCCTGCGCGCCCGCGAGGAAAAGACGTTCACCGACCTGTTCGACTTCTGCGAGCGGATCGACCGGCGCGTCGTCAACCGCCGCACGGTCGAGGCGCTGATCCGTGCCGGCGCGTTCGATTCGCTGAACACGAACCGTGCGCAGCTGATCGCGTCGGTGCCGCTGGCGATGGAAGCGGCCGACCAGGCCGAGGCGAACGCGATGCAGGCCGGCCTGTTCGACATGGGCGCCGAGTCGCCGCATGCACATGCGCTCGTCGACGAGCCTGCGTGGGACGACAAGCGCCGCCTGCAGGAAGAAAAGGGCGCACTCGGCTTCTACCTGTCCGGCCACCTGTTCGACGCGTATCGCGACGAGGTGCGCCGCTTCGTGCGGCAGAAGGTCGGCGACCTGAAGGAAGGGCGCGACAAGCTCGTGGCCGGCATCATCGCGTCGCTGCGCACGCAGATGACCCAGCGCGGCAAGATGCTGATCGCGCTGCTCGACGATGGCTCGGGCCAGTGCGAGATCACGATCTTCAACGAGCAGTTCGAGGCGAACAAAGCGCTGTTCAAGGAAGACGAGCTGCTGATCGTGCAGGGGCAGGCGCGCAACGATGCGTTCACGGGCGGCATCCGCTTCACGGCCGATACCGTGATGGATCTCGAGCGCGCGCGCAGCCGCTATGCGCAGGCCGTTCGGCTGACGATGAACGGCAACGCCGACGCGGCCGCACTGCGCCGCGTGCTCGAGCCGCACGTGTCGAAGGACGATCCGGCGGCGAGCGTGGTCGAAGCGCCGGCGCCGCGCGGCGGCGGGCGCGATGGCGGTCGTCGCCCGCAGGCGCCGCTGCCGAACGGGCTCGCGGTCCAGGTCCACTACAGCAATGCGCGTGCACAGGGTGAAATGCGCCTCGGCGACGCATGGCGCGTGAAGCCGAGCGACGTACTGCTCGCAGAGCTGCGTGCGACGTTCGACGGCAGCGTCGTCGAAATCACGTACTGACCGCGCCACCACCGGACGGCTGTTGCACCATGCGGCCCGTCGCATCGCCATCGTGCGATGCGGCGGGCCGTTTTTGCATGTTCGCGCAAACGAGTCTTGGGCTGGCCATCCGGACGCTATACAATCGCGCGCTAGCCGCACGAACGCGGCGTCGACTGTCGCTCGTCCGGCGGGTCGCGCCGGTATCGCGCACATAAACGGGGGCGGATCCGTGCGGCGAGCGGTGACATGCGACCAGGCCGCCCCGGAACCGGATGCCGTGGAACGGCCCGTCGCGACGACAAAAAACTGACAGTCTCCACATGACCATGGCCAATGTGAACCCGACGCAGCGGATCCTCGTGATCCGGATCGATTTTCTGGGCGACATGCTGTGCACCACGGCGTTTCTCCGCGCGCTGAAGGAGCGCTGGCCCGGCGCGGAACTCCATGTGGTCGCGAACCGCTACAACGCGGCCGCGCTGGCCGGAAACCCGGACGTCGATACGATCCACACCTACGTCTATAGCCGTCAATGCGAGCGCAACGACCGTCCCGGACGGATGCGCGCATTCTTCGACCGGCTGCGGCTCGTGCGTCGCCTGCGTCGCTTGCGGTTCGATCTCGTGGTCGTGCCGAACGGCGGCATGCATCGCAGCAGCATGCAGTTCGCGCGTCAGATCGGCGCGAAGGATTGCCGCTGGCACGATGCCGAGACCGAATTCGACGATCGCAAGCCCGATCACGTCGCGCAGCGGCCGATGTGTCACGAAGCGCTGTCGGGTTTCCGGCTCGTACCCGAACTCGGCCGCGCCGATCTCGACCGCCTCGCGTTGTCGGTTCATCCCGACCGTGCGCTGCAGGACGCGTGGTATCGGTTGCTCGGCGTGCGCACGAAACCGCGCGTCGGGCTGTTCGTGACGAACAAGGCGGCTGAGCGCCGCTGGCCGGCGGATCGCTGGCGCGACCTCGCCGAGCGGCTTGCGTCGTATGCCGACGTGATCGTGTTCCGTGACCCGGCCATCGGCCATGCTCCCGAGGACGACTCGTGGCGCGACGTGTGCGCGCGCCATGTCGCGCCGTCGTCGGTTGCCGAGCTGGTGGCCGCGGCGAGCCTGCTCGATGCGATCGTCTCGGCCGACAGCGCCCCCGTGCATCTCGCGTCGGCGCTCGGCGTGCCCGTCGCCGCGTTGTTCGAGGACCGTCCCGAGAAATACCTGCGCTGGCATCCGCTCGGCGTGCCGCACGTGATCCTGCGCGCCGGCGCGACCGTCGACGCGATCGGCGTCGACGAGGTCGAGCGCGCGGTGAACCACCTGCTGCCGCAAGCCACTCATCGCGACGAACCTCTGGCCGATGCGGCATACGCGCGGCCGGCTGCTGCTGCCGCGGCGGCGCCGGTGGTCATGACCGTCGCTTCGTAGCACCACGGACATCGCAAGCACCGCGTACGGCACCGGCACCGGCACCGGCGCGCGGTGCGCCTGCCCCGTCGCACCGCTACGAGCGGGGTCGCATCAGGCCGGCCGCACGGCCGATTCGCCACGCCGCGCCGGCTGCTGCAAAATCCTGTACATTGCCAGCCTTGTTCAGCCAGCCAGACACACCCGCCGTGGCCCTGTTTTCTTCTGCCCGCCCGCCCAGAACCATCCTCGTTGCCGCGCCGCGCCGTATCGGCGACGTGTTGCTGACGACACCGCTCGTCCGTTCGCTGAAGGCCCGCTGGCCGGAAGCGCAGATCGACATGCTGGTGTTTCGCGGTACCGAAGGCGTGCTCGAGCACAATCCGGACGTGCGGCACGTGATCGTCGTCGCGCAGCGCGCGGGATTCCGCGAGCGGCTGCGTGACGCGCTGTCGATGTGGCGCCGCTACGATCTCGCGTGCGCGGCGCTGAGCTCCGACCGGCCGCGTTTCTACAGCTGGTTCGCGGGCCGCAAGCGGGTGGGCCTCGTCGATCCGAACCGCGTGACGTGGCTCACGCGAATGATGCTGAACGGGATCGCGATCAATCACCACGAATCCGCGCACACGGTCGTCAGCACGCTTGCGCTCGCCCCCGTGATCGGCATCGAGCCGGTGTCCGAGGTCGTTGCGCCCGGCATCGGCGATGATCCGGCTCGGCGCGCGCGCTTCGACGCGTGGCTTGCCGAATCGCCGGCGATCCGCGACGGCAAGCCGCTGGTCGTCCTGCATCCGTATCCGATGTTCCGTTACAAGCAATGGCGGGTCGACGGCTGGGTCGAGATGATCGGCTGGCTGCGCGAGCACGGCTTCGCGGTCGCGCTGTCGGGCGGCCCGGCCGACAGCGAGCGCGAGTATGCGGAGCAGGTTGCAGCCGAAGCGGGTGGCGACGTACTGAACCTGGTCGGTCGCCTGACGTTCGGCGAAAGCGCCGAACTCGTGCGGCGCGCACGGCTTTTCATCGGGCCCGACACTGGCGCGACGCACGTCGCGGCCGCGACCGGCACCGACACGATCGCGCTGTTCGGCCCGTCCGACCCCGTGCGCTGGGGGCCGTGGCCGCAGCACTGGCCGGCGACCGAGAATCCGTGGCCGCTGCGCGGCTCGGGGCGGCACGGGAACGTGTGGCTGCTGCAGGGGGAGGGCGATTGCGTGCCGTGCCGGCACGAAGGCTGCGAGCGCAAGGTCGACAGCCGCAGCGACTGTCTCGTCAATCTCGGTGCGCAGCGCGTGAAAGCCGCGGCGGCCGAGATGCTCGGGCTGAATCCGCCGGGCCCGGCCGCAGCCGTCGTCGATACGTCGCGACTGCATCGCACCGGATCCGACTGACGCGCGGCCAACGCGCGTTTCCTGCTGGTCGCAGGCGGCTTGTGTCGCGACGAGCCGTGCAGCCCGTTTCCTTTGGAAATACTGAGCTCCGCGGTGGCCGAAGCCGGCCGCCGGCGGAGCGTAGGCCGCTGCGCGTTACGCGCTGCGCCGGATCGCCGACGTCTCGCGCGGCAGCGCCTCGGCGCGCTCGCCGCAGCCGAGCAGGATGCCGGCCAGCAGCACGATCAGGTGCCCTTCGGCGAAATCGAGCAGCAGCGAATTGGCGAGACTGCCGATCGCGAAGATCGCGAGCCAGCCCAGCAGCAGGTGCCGCGAGCGCGGATCGAGCGTGCGGCTTCCGCGCGCGATCTGCACGATCAGGTTGACGAACAGCAGCAGGCCGACCGTGCCGAGCTGTACGGCCATCAGCAGGTATTCATTGTGCGGGTTCGACGTGAGCTGGCCTTCGGCTGCCGTCTTGCCGGCCGTGAGCCTCTCGAATTCGGATTCGAGGCCGCCCGCGCCGTAGCCGATCACCGGGCGCTGGCGGTACAGCTCGAGCCCCTTCTTGTACCACTCGAGGCGCAGCCCGGTCGACGTGGCCGCATCGCTCTGCCGGTATTGCTGCACTTCCGTCACGACCTTCGTCAGCCGGCCGTTGTGAACCGTGCATGCAGCGACCACGAGCGCGATGCCGGCCAGCACGAACACGCCGGCGGCGAGCCCCGCGCGCAGCGCCGATTGCCGGCGCAGCAACAGCACGAAACGCACGGCGACGACGAGGATCAGCAGCAGCGCGATGACCTGCCCGGTGCGTCCCTGCAGCATCACGAACACGTTGACGAGCGACCACGCGGCAACGCCTGCATACGCGGCGCGCGACAGCGCCGTGCGAGCCGCCAGCGCGAGATCGGCCGCCTGGTAGAACAGCAGCGCGCCGAACATCCCGGCGGCGATGTGGTTCTTGAACACCCAGGCGCGCGACAGCGGCAGTTCGGTCGCGTGCGCGGGCCCGATCGCGGTCAGGCCGAGATAGTTGGTGGTCGACAGCAGCAGGATCACGCACAGCGTGCCGAACCAGCAACGGCGCACGATCGACGCCCAGTTCGAATGGCGGAAGGCGAGCACGGCGAACGGCAGCAGCAGCAGCTTGTCGTACTTGGCGACCCAGTTCCACGCCTTGTTGTGCGGCGCGACCGTATAGGTGATGCTGGCGGCCAGCGCGGCCAGGATCAGCAGCGCCGCGAGCGAGGCCGGGTCGGTGACGAACGAGCGCAGGTCGCGCCAGAATTCGGGGGAAATCACGAGCGCGGCGGCGAACAGCCCGCAGAACACGTTGGTCAGCGCGGTCGAGACGGGCACCATGCAGAGCGCGGCGACGGCGAATGCACGGGCGGCGGTCAGGCGCCGCGAGGCGGGAGCGGAAAACGAAAGCATCGGAACCTGTCGAATGGACGAATGCGGCTTGCGTACGTCTTGCTGCGCGCCGCGCGCCCCGGCGGGAGATCCGGGACGAACGGCGCAGAGTATACGCGAAGCAGGGCGCGTTTCCGTGTCGTTTTTGGGGCTCGATCAGCTGAACGCGCGCTTGATCCGCGAGCGCAGCAGTGCGCGCTTCAGGCGCCCTTCGACTGCCGGCGTGTCGAGCGCGACGCGCGTGCCGGCCGGTTCGCCGCGATGCAGGAAGTAGCGGTCGAACGTCGCCTGGGTCATGCCCCATTTGTTCAGAAACTGGCGGCGACCGTCGTTCTTGACGATCTTGCCCGTGCTCTTCTGCTGGAAGTGGTAGACGAGGCTGTCGCCGACTCCGACGAAGATCCGGCAGCCGGCATCCCAGAATTTCATCGAGAAGTCGTTGTCGCTGCTCATGCCGGGCGACAGCTCGCTGCTGTAGCCGCCGATCCGGTTCCACCAGTCGCGGTGCACGAGCGTCGGCGGCCAGGTCGAGCCGAGCCAGTCCGCGCGCACGAGTTTCGGGGCCGCGGCGACGAGGCCCGCTGCATCGAAATGTTCGGCGTCGCGGCCGAAATTGCTGACCACCACGCACGGGTTGCGCGTGTCGACCGGCTCGACCATCGTGCCCGACAGCATGAAGAGGTCGGTCGGCATCTGTTCGATGCGGCGCACGAGCGCCGTGTCCCAGCCGGGGCAGCAGAACATGTCGTCGTTCATGTAGACGACGTAGTCGCGCGTCGCGCGCGCGGCGGCCCAGTTCACCGCGTGGCAGATGCCGATGTTGGTCGGCGACGCGGTGTGCTCGATGCCTTCGCTGCGCACCCAGTCGAGCGTGCCGTCCGAGCCGTCGTTCACGTGCACGATGATCTGGTGGTCGTACGCCGAGTGGCGGCGCAGGCTGTCGACGACGAGCTTGAGGTACGGCAGGTTGTTCCAGGTCGGAATGATGATGGAGAACATGGCGGTCGGATTCGGTAGTCGTCGTGGCGGGCGGCGCGCGGCGCCGCCGGTCGGGCGGGCACGCGCGGCGCGGGC
>NZ_JAAGPB010000336.1:0-9514 GCF_017104585.1 Burkholderia sp. Ac-20392 | reverse complement strand
ACGTGATGCGCGGCGCCCGCTGCAGCAGCCAGTTCGCGGTGACGGGCGCATAGAGGATCGCATCGCCGGGAATCTTCAGCGCGCCGCCCAGGCCCGCACGCAGCATCGGCTCCAGTTGCGCGAGCGTCGCTGCGTCGATCAGTTCGCCCGCCACGCCGTGCGCGGCCAGCGTCGCCTGCTTCGCGCGCGCCAGATCCATTTCGTGCGCATCGGCGGCGAGCCACAGCGTGCCGCAGTTGCGGTACGCGCACCCTTCGGGCATCTCGCCGCTCAGCGCGCGCCACAGTTCGATCGAGTAATGGCTCAGCGCGAGTTCGGCTGCGTTGTCGTCCATCGCGACGAGGTGCCCCATGCCCGCGCCGGTTGCCCCGCCGCTCGCGTCGTCGACGACGAGCACACGCAGCCCGCGCTGCGCGAGTTCGTGCGCGCACGCCGCGCCGACGATGCCGGCGCCGATCACGACGACATCCGTCTTCGTGTCACTCACGGCGCAATACCCCAGCCGAACGGATCGTCTTCCTCGATCAGCAGCGTCGCTTCCGCGCTCAGGTGCGCACTGCCGCGGATCGTCGGCACGATGCCGCCTTCGGCCTGCTCGTAGCTCGCCTGGAACACGCTGCCGATCACGCTCGCCTGCCGCCACACGGCGCCCGGCGCGAGCTTGCCGTCGGCCGCGAGGCACGCGAGCTTCGCGCTCGTGCCGGTGCCGCACGGCGAACGGTCGTATGCGAGACCCGGGCACAGCACGAAGCTGCGGCTGTCGTGTTCGGGATCGTCGGCGAACAACTCGATATGGTCGATCTCGCCGCCGTTCGCGCCGGTGATGCCCGCGCGTTCGAGCCCTTCGCGCACGGCCGACGCGTACGCGGTGAGCGCCGCGACGTTGTCGCCGGCGACGCGCTGCCCGTGGTCGCTGATCAGGAAGAACCAGTTGCCGCCCCACGCGATGTCGCCCTTCACGGGGCCGTATCCCGGCACGTCGAGCGCGACGCCCTTCGCATGGCGATAGGCGGGCACGTTGCGCACGCTGACCGACAGGTCGTCGTGCAGCGTCGCCTCGACGGTGCCGACGGGCGTTTCGATCCGGTGCACGCCGGGCGCGATGCGCCCCATATGGTGCAGCGTGCGCACGACGCCGATCGTGCCGTGCCCGCACATCCCGAGATAGCCGCTATTGTTGAAGAAGATCACGCCGGCCGCCGCCTCGGGCGACACGGGTTCGCACAGCAGCGCGCCGACCAGCACGTCGCTGCCGCGCGGTTCGAGAATGCATGCGGTGCGGTAGCGGTCGTGCTCGCGCGCGAGCACGTCGCGGCGCTCGGCCATCGTGCCGCTGCCGAGCGCGGGGAAACCGGACACGACGAGCCGAGTGGGTTCGCCGCCCGTGTGCGAATCGATGATCTGGATGCGCTTCATCATGAGCCGTCCGAAGTGGGGAAAGGAGCACAGCTTCCTCCGTCGCGCGTCCGCCCGCTTGTGGCTTTTCGATGAGGACGACGACGAAATCGGCATAGTGCGAAGCGCCCTTCCCGCGCCGTCCGGTCGCTGTGCCGATTTCGTCATTTTGCTCCGCGATACGACTCAAGCGTGATGGGCATTTGCGCGGCGATACTGGTTGCCACACCGACACCTGTCGGCCGACCGATACAAACACGTAGGAGATTGAAGTGAGCCGAAACGCCATTCAGTGGACCGGGGTTTTCCCGGCCGTCAGCACCCAGTTCAAGCCGGACTTTTCCCTCGACATCGACGCCACGCACCGCGTGGTGAAGAACCTGGTGAACGACGGCGTATCGGGCCTCGTGGTCTGCGGCACGGTCGGCGAAAACACGTCGCTGTCGACGAGCGAGAAGCTCCAGGTGATCGAAGCCGCACGCGACGCCGCCGGCGGCAAGATTCCCGTGATCGCCGGCATCGCCGAGTTCACGACCGAATTCGCGCGCAACACGGTGCGTGAAGCACAGCGCGTCGGTGTCGACGGCGTGATGGTGATGCCCGCACTGGTCTACTCGGCGAAGCCGCACGAAACCGCCGCGCACTTCCGCGCGGTCGCAACCAGCACCGACCTGCCGGTGATGGTCTACAACAACCCGCCGATCTACAAGAACGACGTGACGCCCGACGTGCTGATCGCGCTGCAGGATTGCGAGAACATCGTCTGCTTCAAGGATTCGTCGGGCGATACGCGCCGCTTCATCGACCTGCGCAACGCGGTCGGCGATCGCTTCGTGCTGTTCGCGGGCCTCGACGACGTCGTGGTCGAGAGCATTGCCGTCGGCGCCGAAGGCTGGGTGTCGGGCATGTCGAACGCGTTCCCGAAGGAAGGCGAGACGCTGTTCCGCCTCGCGAAGCAAAAGCGTTTCGACGAAGCGCTCGCGCTGTATCGCTGGTTCATGCCGCTGCTGCACCTCGATGCACGCCCCGACCTCGTGCAGTGCATCAAGCTGTGCGAAGAGCTGGTCGGCCGCGGCAGCGCGATCACGCGTCCGCCGCGCCTCGCGCTGCAGGGCGACACGCTCGCGGAAGTGAAGGCCATCGTCGCGAAGGCGCTCGAAACGCGCCCGGCGCTGCCCGACGTCGGTCTCTGATCGACTCCCCCTGCGGCGGCGCGCGGGCTTACCCCCTGCACACCGCCGTCTCCGGTCCGGCATGGCCTGCGGGCCTGTTCACGCCAGCGCCAGCCCGCGCCGCGCATGAACGCCCCGCAGCCCGCCCCGGTCGTTCGAACCGGGCGACGCCGGCCGGCAGGCTGGCGCCGCTGCTCCGTCGGAGCGCGGCGCCCCTCAAGCCTGTGCCGATATTCCCCTAGGAGACACGCCCATGCCAGGCCAAGGCAACGCTCACCCGTCTGTCCCGCTTTCCCGTTCCGCGCACCCCGACGCGGGTCACGGCAAGTTCAAGAAACAGCTGTCGCTGACCGATCTCACGTTCATCGGTCTCGGCGCCATTTTCGGTTCGGGGTGGCTGTTCGCCGCGAGTCACGTGTCGACGATCGCGGGCCCGGCCGGCATCTTCTCGTGGCTGCTCGGCGGCTTCGCGGTGCTGCTGCTCGGCATCGTCTACTGCGAACTCGGCGCCGCGCTGCCGCGCGCGGGCGGCGTGGTTCGCTACCCGGTGTTCTCGCACGGCCCGCTGCTCGGCTACCTGATGGGCTTCATCACGCTGATCGCCTTTTCGAGCCTGATCGCGATCGAAGTCGTCGCCGCGCGCCAGTACGCGGCTGCGTGGTTTCCGGGCCTGACCGTCGAAGGATCGAGCGATCCGACCACGCTCGGCTGGCTCGTGCAGGCCGCGCTGCTGTGCTTCTTCTTTTACCTGAATTATTCGAGCGTGAAGACGTTCGCGAAGGCGAACAACATCATCAGCATCTTCAAGTTCATCGTGCCGCTGTCGGTGATCGCGGTGCTGTTCACGTTCTTCAAGCCCGCGAACCTCACCGTGCACGGCTTCGCGCCGTTCGGCATGCCGGGCATCGAGATGGCCGTGTCCGCCGGCGGCATCATCTTCGCGTACCTCGGGCTCACGCCGATCGTGTCGGTCGCGAGCGAGGTGCGCAATCCGCAGCGCACGATCCCGATCGCGCTGATCCTGTCGATCCTGCTGTCCACGCTGATCTATGTGCTGCTGCAGCTCGCGTTCATCGGCAGCATCCCCACCGCGATGCTCGCCGCCGGCTGGCATGACGTGAGCAAGGCGTTCTCGCTGCCGTACCGCGACATCGCGCTGGCGCTCGGCGTCGGCTGGCTCGCGGTGATGGTCGTCGCCGACGCGATGATCTCGCCGAGCGGCTGCGGCAACATCTACATGAACGCGACGCCGCGCGTCGTCTACGGCTGGGCGAAGACGGGCACCTTCTTCAAGGTGTTCACGCGCGTCGACGAAGCGTCGGGCATCCCGCGCGCGGGCCTGTGGCTCACGTTCGGCCTCGCGATCTTCTGGACGCTGCCGTTCCCGTCGTGGGAAGCGCTGATCAACATCGTGTCGGCCGCGCTGGTACTCAGCTATGCGGTCGCGCCGGTGTCGGTCGCCGCACTCCGCCGCACCGCGCCCGACCTGCCGCGACCGTTCCGTGCGGTCGCGTTCGGCATCACCGGCCCCGCGTCGTTCGTGATCGCCGCGCTGATCGTCTACTGGTCGGGCTGGAGCACGGTGTCCTGGCTGCTCGGCCTGCAGATCGTGATGTTCGTGATCTATCTCGCGTGCCGCCGCTGGGTGCCGACCGCGCACCTGAGCCTCGCCGAGCAAGTGCGTTCGTCCGCGTGGCTGATCGCGTTCTACGCCGCGATGATCGTGCTGTCGTATCTCGGCGGCTTCGGCGGCACGGGCCGGCTTGCGCATCCGTACGACACGGTCGTCGTCGCGGCCGTCGCGCTCGTCATCTACTACTGGGGCGCGAATACCGGCGTGCGCGCCGACAAGCTGCAACTCGACGACGACGAAGACTGACGTACCCGTTCCTTTTCCCATGATCCCTTCGGCCGGGCGCCCCACGCCCGGCCCCTGTTTTTTCCGAGGAAAACCATGCAACTCACAGGTCAGCTCCTGATCGGCCAGTCCGCCGTCGCCGGACAGAACGGCACCCTCCACGCGATCGCCGCCGCCACCGGCGAACGGCTCGAACCCGCTTTCGGCGGCGCGAGCCTGCACGACCTGGAGACGGCCTGCGCGCTCGCCGACGACGCGTTCGACGCGTATCGCGAAACGTCGCTCGAAGCCCGCGCCGCGTTTCTCGACGCGATCGGCCGCCACATCATGGCGCTCGGCGACGACCTGATCGAGCGCTGCGTCATCGAAACGGGCCTGCCGCGCGCGCGCATCGAAGGCGAGCGCGGCCGCACGGTCGGCCAGCTCGCGCTGTTCGCATCGCTCGTGCGCGACGGCGGCTTTCTCGACGCGCGGATCGATCCGGCGCGCCCCGAGCGCAAGCCGCTGCCGCGCATCGACCTGCGCCTGCGCAACGTCGCGGTCGGGCCCGTCGCCGTGTTCGGTGCGTCGAACTTCCCGCTCGCGTTCTCGGTCGCCGGCGGCGATACGGCATCGGCGCTCGCAGCCGGCTGCCCGGTGATCGTCAAGGCGCATTCGGCACACCCGGGCACGTCGGCGCTCGTCGGCCGCGCAATCCAGCAGGCCGCGCGCGAATGCGGGATGCCGGCCGGCGTGTTCTCGCTGCTGTTCGACGCGTCGCGCGAGATCGGCCAGGCGCTGGTCGCCGATCCGCGCATCAAGGCCGTCGGCTTCACCGGCTCGCGCCGCGGCGGCGTCGCGCTGATGCATATCGCGGCGGCGCGCCCCGAACCGATTCCCGTCTATGCGGAAATGAGTTCGATCAATCCCGTGCTACTGTTTCCCGCCGCGCTCGACGCGCGTCACGATGCGATCGCGCCGCAGTTCGTCGCGTCGCTCACGCTCGGCTCCGGCCAGTTCTGCACGAACCCGGGCCTCGTGCTCGCCGTCGACGGGCCCGCGCTGCGCGCGTTCGAGGAAGCGGCCGCCGCTGCGGTACGTGCAGCGCCCGCGCAAACCATGCTGACGCCGCACATCCACGCCAGCTACGAACAAGGTGTCGCGGCGCTGCACGATCACACTGCCGTCGAACTGCTGGCGCAAGGCGCCGAAGGCAACCGCCTGCAGGCCCGTGCGGCGCTGCTCGCGACCTCGGCCGATGCGTTCATCGCGCATCCCGAGTTGCGCGACGAAGTCTTCGGCCCCGCTTCGCTGATCGTCCGTTGCCCGGACGCCGACACGTTGCATCGCGTGCTGCAGTCGCTCGAAGGCCAACTGACGATCGCCGCGCACCTCGCCGACAACGACGCCGCACTGTTCGCCGCGCTGCGCCCGCTGCTCGAGCGCAAGGCCGGCCGCATTCTCGTCAACGGCTTCGGCACGGGCGTCGAGGTTGGGCATGCGATGGTGCACGGCGGCCCGTTCCCGGCCACGTCCGACACGCGCACGACATCCGTCGGAGCGCGCGCGATCGAACGCTTCCTGCGCCCCGTGTCGTATCAGGACCTGCCGGACGCGCTGCTGCCGGACGCGATCCGCAACGGCAACCCGCTGAACGTGCCGCAACGCATCGACGGCGTGCCGGCGCCGCGGGAGGCGTGACATGACCGCATCCACCGCCGAAGTCGTCCTGTCGCTCGATGACGTCCACGCGCTCGCGCTGCGCGTGCTGACGCACAACGGCATGTCCGACGCCCATGCGCGGGCCATCGCCAACGTGATCACGCAGGGCCAGCGCGACGAATGCCATTCGCATGGCGTGTACCGGCTGCTCGTCTGCGTGCGTTCGCTGAAGAAGGGCAAGGTCGATCCGCAAGCCGTGCCGACGCTGCGCCGGCTGTCGTCGTCGATCGTCTCGGTCGACGCGCATCGCGGCTTCTCGCTGTTGAGCTTCGAGACGGGCCTGCCGGTGCTCGTCGAGATGGCGAAGCAGCACGGCATCGCCGCGATGACGATCAACCACTGCTACCACTTCTCCGCGCTGTGGCCCGAGGTCGAGGCCATCGCGGCCGAGGGGCTGGTCGGCATCGCGATGAATCCGAGCCATAGCTGGGTCGCGCCGGAGGGCGGCCGTGAGCCCGTGTTCGGCACGAACCCGATCGCGTTCGCGTGGCCGCGCCCGGGCGGCGTGCCGTTCGTGTTTGATTTCGCGACGAGCGCGATCGCGCGCGGCGACATCGAGCTGCATGCGAAGCAAGGCAAGGCGATCCCGCCGGAATGGGCCATCGACGCCGACGGCCGGCCGACCACCGATCCGAAAGCCGCGTTGCAGGGCGCAATGCGCACGTTCGGCGGCCACAAGGGTTCGGCGCTCGCGGCGATGGTCGAACTGCTCGGCGGCGCGCTGATCGGCGACATGACGAGCCGCGAGTCGATGGACTTCGACGAAGGCGTCGGCGCGACGCCGTGCCACGGCGAGCTCGTGATCGCGTTCGACCCGAAGGTGTTCCTCGGCGACGATCTCGACACGGGGCTCGCGCGCGGCGAACGGATGTTCGAATCGATCGTCGCGCAGGGTGCGCGGCTGCCGTCGCAACGCCGCTTCGACGCCCGCGCGCGCAGCATCGCGCACGGCGTGCGGATTCCGAAGGCG
This sequence comes from Burkholderia sp. Ac-20392, assembly GCF_017104585.1. NCBI lineage: Bacteria > Pseudomonadati > Pseudomonadota > Betaproteobacteria > Burkholderiales > Burkholderiaceae > Burkholderia > Burkholderia sp. Ac-20392. Next base: position 2,418 of record NZ_JAAGPB010000336.1, on the reverse strand, counting down.
CTGTACGACGAGATCCTGACGCTGCTCGACTGATCGCGAAGCACGGGGCCGGATCGCGCATTCATCCGCGATCGAGACGCGATCCGGCCTTCTCGCGGGCCGGTCGCGCGAGCGTACCGCCACCGCACCCGCGTTCCGCGCCGGGCACGCCGCCCGCGCCCGGTGCCGGCCCCATGGGCGCCACGCCCGCGGCGGCTGTGGGATAATCGTCCGGTTTGCCCTGGGCGCAGCTCAAGAGGTTGTTCGCACGGGCGCGAGAGAGGCCTTTATTCCCCGTGCCTCCACCCTTTTCCCGCGATATTTCTTCAGCAACGACAATGCCCACTTACCGTTCCAAAACCTCCACCGCCGGCCGCAACATGGCAGGTGCGCGCTCGCTCTGGCGCGCCACCGGCATGAAAGACGACGATTTCTCGAAGCCGATCATCGCGGTCGTCAACTCGTTCACCCAGTTCGTGCCGGGCCACGTGCACCTGAAGGATCTCGGCCAGCTCGTCGCGCGCGAGATCGAGGCTGCCGGCGGCGTCGCGAAGGAATTCAACACGATCGCGGTCGACGACGGCATCGCGATGGGCCACGACGGCATGCTGTATTCGCTGCCGAGCCGCGACATCATCGCCGACTCGGTCGAATACATGGTGAACGCGCACTGCGCGGACGCAATGGTGTGCATCTCGAACTGCGACAAGATCACGCCGGGGATGCTGATGGCCGCGATGCGCCTCAACATCCCGGTGATCTTCGTGTCGGGCGGCCCGATGGAAGCGGGCAAGACGCGCCTCGCGAACCCGGTCACCAAGGCCATCGAAGTGAAGAAGCTCGACCTCGTCGACGCAATGGTGATCGCCGTCGACCCGTCGTACTCCGACGCCGAAGTCGCCGAAGTCGAACGCTCGGCCTGCCCGACCTGCGGCTCGTGCTCGGGCATGTTCACCGCGAACTCGATGAACTGCCTGACCGAAGCGCTCGGCCTGTCGCTGCCCGGCAACGGCACGGTGGTGGCCACGCACGCCGACCGCGAGCAACTGTTCAAGCGCGCCGGCCGTCGCATCGTCGAACTCACCCGCCAGCACTACGAGCAGGACGACGAACGCGTGCTGCCGCGCTCGGTGGGCTTCAAGGCATTCGAGAACGCGATGACGCTCGACATCGCGATGGGCGGTTCGACCAACACGATCCTGCACCTGCTGGCGATCGCGCAGGAAGCCGGCATCGACTTCACGATGAAGGACATCGACCGCCTGTCGCGCGTCGTGCCGCAGCTGTGCAAGGTCGCGCCGAACACGAACAAGTACCACATCGAGGATGTGCACCGCGCAGGCGGCATCATGGCGATCCTCGGCGAGCTCGACCGCGCCGGCAAGCTGCACACCGACGTGCCGACCGTGCACACGCCGTCGCTGAAGGATGCGCTCGACCAGTGGGACATCGTCCGCACGCAGGACGAAGCGGTCCGCACGTTCTACCAGGCCGGCCCGGCCGGCGTCCCGACGCAGGTCGCGTTCAGCCAGAACACGCGCTGGCCGAGCCTCGACCTCGATCGCGCCGAAGGCTGCATCCGCTCGTACGAGCATGCATTCTCGAAGGAAGGCGGCCTCGCCGTGCTGACGGGCAACATCGCGCTCGACGGCTGCGTGGTGAAGACGGCCGGCGTCGACGAGAGCATCCTCGTGTTCGAAGGCACGGCGCACGTGACCGAATCGCAGGACGAAGCAGTCGAAAACATCCTGAACGACAAGGTCAAGGCGGGCGACGTGGTGATCGTGCGCTACGAAGGCCCGAAGGGTGGCCCCGGCATGCAGGAAATGCTCTATCCGACCAGCTACATCAAGTCGAAGGGCCTCGGCAAGGCATGCGCGCTGCTGACGGACGGCCGTTTCTCGGGCGGCACGTCGGGCCTGTCGATCGGCCATTGCTCGCCAGAAGCGGCAGCGGGCGGCGCAATCGGCCTCGTGCGTGACGGCGACAAGATCCGCATCGACATCCCGAACCGCACGATCGACGTGCTGGTGTCGGACGAGGAACTGGCGCGCCGCCGCGAAGAGCAGAACGCAAAGGGCTGGAAGCCGGCGCAACCGCGTCCGCGCAAGGTGTCCGCCGCGCTGAAGGCCTACGCGAAGCTGGTCATGTCCGCCGACAAGGGCGCCGTGCGCGACCTGTCGCTGCTCGACGACTGACAGGGGTAGCCCGATCGGCTGCTTGCAACGCGCAGCCGGTCAGGCTGCGGGCCGTACGACCGCCCGCTCGCCCAATCCAGAAGCCGCTCTCCGGAGCGGCTTTTTTTCATCCGGCCATGGCAGAAAGCGCCGGCATCGTCAGTGACGGAAGTCTTCCGGACCGCCGCCGCCTCCTCCGCCACCGCCACCACCGTGGCTTCCGCCGCCGTTTCCGCCACCTTGCGGCCGCGCACCGCCGTAA
>NZ_JAAGPB010000335.1:0-233 GCF_017104585.1 Burkholderia sp. Ac-20392 | reverse complement strand
AAAAAAAAAAAAAAAAAAAAATTAATAATGTCAACATTCGGCGCCTACCGACCCCAAGCTCGGCTGCGTATTGGTGCGTTACTCTCACGAATCTCCAACCCTGCAACCACCTGTGCGGTGAACACTGTCACATGTCGTGACCCACGTAGACCGACCACGTAAGTTCGATTCCTGATCTACTCCTTACTATCCTGTCCAACTCGACATCTTGCGTAAGCGCGTCAGTATACCAT
>NZ_JAAGPB010000334.1:0-234 GCF_017104585.1 Burkholderia sp. Ac-20392 | reverse complement strand
TGATAGTGAGTATGACTGGACAGACGAGTATACGTGACGGAGTGTCGGACACGTCAGATACATGATGTTGTAAACTGATGTCGAGAGAAAATGATGTGTGATCTAGCACGAGAAGTAGAGCTGGACAGAAAGGTCGAGTGTGAGAGTTCACAGTCTAGAGACTAGTATGGATATCGACACGCAGATTGTATTGTACGGGTACTATAGCAGAAAAGATAGTGTTTTTTTTTTTTA
>NZ_JAAGPB010000333.1:0-9626 GCF_017104585.1 Burkholderia sp. Ac-20392 | reverse complement strand
CAGCGTGATCCGCGCGCCCATCCCGGCAAGCATCCAGCCCGCGAGCGGGCCGGGGCCGAGACCTTCGAATTCGACGATATGAATGCCGGAAAGCGGCGTGTTCAATGGCATGGCGACCTCATGGGGATGCAATCGAAGCGAACGGACGAGCCGTCACGCGGAAAGGGAATGTCCGTCGGATTCACGTATTCTGACGCGCTTTCGCGCCGCGAAGGCAATCGGTGCGACCTGCGGAAATGGCGGGCGAAACGACACGGCGAAGGGCACGCGGACGGGCACGCAAAAAGGCCGGCGCAAACGCGCCGGCCTCTGCCGTCAGGGTATGACCCAGGACTGCCCCTGATACACCCGGGCCGCCGTCGACACGCCGGAGAGATCGATCTCGACGTAGCGGCTGCTTACCCGTTCGATCGCGGGCGGGTTACGGCGTCTTCCATTGACCGCCTTCGTAGACTCGCCCCGTCGAATTCGTTCTCGTCAGGTCGATTTCGATGCTCCGCGATCGCGACTTCGCGAAGATCGTCGAGGTCTGGATGTTCTGCTCGAACCACACCAGCACCTTCTCGATCGGCGTGAACGACGCGTCACCCGACACCATCACGTCGGGCGCCACGTAGATCGGCGTGCTGACGGCCTCGCCGTCGATACCGGTGCTCAGTTGGCAGATGCCGGGATGGATGTCGCCGTAGTCGTTCTCCATGTTGATCGCGGTCGGATCGCCGCCCGTCGACGGCGTCCCGAACTGGCCGAACTTGTCGAGGGTGATGATCTCCCCGACGCCGATCGAGACCTTCTTGGTCGACGCCTTGACCGAGATGCCGTCCTGGTAGCGGTTGGTCCCGAAGATCTGGTAGATCGGCGTCCACGAGAACTCGTTGTCCTCGAGGTATTCGAACGACGCGCGCCACACGATGTTGTAATCGGCGTCGCCGACCTTCTTCGCGAAGCACAGGTTGTAGCCGGCCTGCTTGAGCGTCGCGAAATCCTTCTTGCCGATCCCGATGTCGACGGTCTTGGTAGCGGCTGCCAGCACGTTCTGGAACGACTGGACGAGCGCACCGTACTCCTCGACCTGGAACAACTGCGCCTGCACCTCGAACTCGGCCACGTTTCCGGTCGGGCTGAGGCTCTTGCACACGACCTTCTGCCCCTGGTCGACATGCGTACCCTGGTAGATGTAATACGTGTTTTCGGTTCGGAGGTTGTCCTTGTTCACGCCGGTCACGGAGAACTTCTCGCCGGCCTTTTTCTTCAGCTCTCCGTTGCCTTCCGTAATCACGTCCCAACTGACACCGACTTTCGGCCAACGACAAACTTTCAGGATGCTCATTTTCTGGTCCCTCGAATAGCTCGCTGAGAATGGACTGCTTGCGCACGGCGAGCATCGCACGCAAAACGGCAAATCCGTGTTTATAGGTAAATTGCACAATTTCGAATTTGAAAACTATTCACAACTCAATTCATGAATTCGAATATTCAGTGCATGGAGCCAGATTAAGATTCAGCCGACGAATTGGCCATGCCACATTTCGCGTATTGACCGGCAATCAACGCCACCAGTTGACGCGTCGATTCGCAGCGGCATTTATCGAGTAAATGCTCGCGATGCTTGTCGACGGTGCGGGGGCTGATCTGAAGCAGGCGCGCGATCTGCTTGCTGCCGTGCCCCTGGCACAGCAGCCGCAGCACGCGGGATTCGGCCGGACTCAGGCGGATGCCGCCCAGGTCGATTTGATCCGGCCACACGAGGTCGTCGGGAAGCGCGCGACCCGGCAACGCAATGACGGATTGAACGCCGGTCTTCTGCTTGACGCGGCTCGCATGGCGGCGCGCGGTATCGAGCCCGATATCGAGATGAGCGGCGATGGCCTTGTTGCTGAACCCGCGACACAGTAGATCCAGAACTTCTTTCTCTCGCGGCGTGAGAGCAGGATCCGAATCCATCGGCCCGGTCGTGTCATTTTCGCCGCCGGGTCGGGATGGTCAGTTGAATGCGGTGCTGTCGGCTGCGCTATTTATGGTCGAAATTTCCGACAGGAGCGTCGCTTATACCACACCCCAACACACCTGATTAATGCGCACATCGATACAAATCAACACATCGAATAAAACACTGAAACCGCACATACACCGAATCACGAACCGGAATCGTTTTCCACAATCAATATGTTTTTATTTTTCGCACATGCGCAGCCGGAATTTTCTTTCGTATTGAAGCGTCGCAGAATGCCGCCGCGCGGCGCACGTCTCGCTCAATCCACCCGCGTGCGGATCAAACGTTGGCCCCCGTACGATCCGATGACCGCATGCGAACTCGAAATCGGGATCAGGAACGTCGACGAAGCGTGTGGACAGGATGCCTGGGTGGCAGGTCGAAGGCCGCGCGAACGCGAAGCCGTGGGTCGTGCGGAATCAGCGGAGAGAGCACGTCGCGCGTATCGATCGCGACGCAAGGTCATGCCGCGCGGCAAGTGGCCGCTGAACACGATATCGAATGCGACGAGCGCGTTGCGCGCGTCGTCGCATCACCGGCGGACCGCCCGCTTCGCCAGTCGTGAAACCGGCGAAGCAGGAATCCCGCCTGCCGCGCACGCCCGCATCGGGGCGCCGCGGCAACGCTCAGAACGCGTCGCCCGGCACGCGCACCCAGCCTTCCATCAGCACGCGCGCACTGCGGCTCATGATCGCCTTGGTGACGGTCCATTCGCCGTTCTCGAGCTGCGCTTCCGCGCCGACGCGCAGCGTGCCCGACGGATGCCCGAAGCGCACCGCGTTGCGTTCGCCGCCGCCCGCCGCCAGGTTGACGAGCGTGCCGGGGATCGCCGCGGCCGTGCCGATCGCGACCGCCGCCGTGCCCATCATCGCGTGGTGCAGCTTGCCCATCGACATCGCGCGCACCAGCAGGTCGACGTCACCCGCGTTCACGCGCTTGCCGCTCGATGCGACGTAATCGGCCGGCTTCGCGACGAACGCGATCTTCGGCGTGTGCTGCCGCGTCGCGATTTCATCGAGCGTGTCGATCAGGCCCATGCGCAGCGCGCCGTGCGCACGAATCGTCTCGAACTTCTCGAGCGCCTTCGCATCGCCGTTGATCGCGTCCTGCAGCTCGGTGCCCGTATAGCCGATCGCTTCCGCTTCGACGAAGATCGTCGGGATGCCCGCGTTGATCATCGTCGCCTTCAGCGTACCGACGCCCGGCACCGCGAGATCGTCGACGAGGTTGCCGGTCGGGAACATCGACCCGCCCGCGCCCTCTTCCTCGGCGGCCGGGTCCATGAACTCGAGCTGCACTTCGGCGGCCGGGAACGTGACGCCGTCCAGTTCGAAGTCGCCCGTCTCCTGCACCGCACCGTTCGTCACCGGCACATGCGCGACGATCGTCTTGCCGATGTTCGCCTGCCAGATCCGCACGGTCGCGACGCCGTCGCGCGGCACGCGCGCCGGATCGACGAGCCCGCCGCTGATCGCGAACGGGCCGACCGCCGCCGACAGGTTGCCGCAGTTGCCGGTCCAGTCGACGAACGCCTTGTCGATCGAGACCTGACCGAACAGGTAGTCGACGTCGTGGCCGGGCCGCGTGCTCTTCGACACGATCACCGTCTTGCTGGTGGACGACGTCGCGCCGCCCATCCCGTCGATCTGCTTGCCGTACGGATCGGGGCTGCCGATCACGCGCAGCAGCAGCGCATCGCGCGCGGCGCCCGGCGCCTGCGCGGCGTCCGGCAGGTCCTGCAGCCGGAAGAACACGCCCTTGCTGGTGCCGCCGCGGATATAGGTCGCGGGAATCCTGATTTGAGGAGTGTGAGCCATGTGTGCGTTATCCCTGTGTGACTCGATCAAGCCGCCTGCGACGATTCGAGGAAGTCCTGCGCGAAGCGCTGCAGCACGCCGCCTGCTTCGTAGATCGACACTTCCTCGGCCGTATCGAGCCGGCACGTCATCGACACCTCGACGCGCTCGCCGTTCTTGCGGTGAATCACGAGCGTCAGGTCGGCGCGCGGCGTGCGCTCGCCGATCACGTCGAAGGTCTCGGTGCCGTCGATGCCGAGCGTCGTCCGGTTCGTGCCCGGCTTGAACTCGAGCGGCAGCACGCCCATCCCGATCAGGTTCGTGCGGTGGATCCGCTCGAAGCCTTCGGCGGCGATCGCCTCGACGCCCGCGAGCCGCACGCCCTTCGCCGCCCAGTCGCGCGACGAGCCCTGGCCGTAGTCGGCGCCGGCCACGACGATCAGCGGCTGCTTGCGATTCATGTACGTCTCGATCGCTTCCCACATCCGCATGACCTTGCCTTCCGGCTCGACGCGCGCGAGCGAACCCTTCTTCACCGCGCCGTCGACGATCGCCATCTCGTTGATCAGCGTCGGGTTCGCGAAGGTTGCACGCTGCGCGGTCAGGTGGTCTCCCCGGTGCGTCGCGTACGAGTTGAAGTCTTCTTCCGGCAGGCCCATCTTCGCGAGGTATTCGCCCGCTGCGCTGTTCAGCAGGATCGCGTTCGACGGCGACAGGTGGTCGGTCGTGATGTTGTCGCCGAGCACCGCGAGCGGGCGCATCCCCTGCAGCGTGCGCTCGCCGGCCAGTGCGCCTTCCCAGTACGGCGGACGGCGGATGTACGTGCTCTGCGCGCGCCAGTCGTACAGCGGCGCCGCGCGCTCGCCCGCATCGGCGCTACGCGCGAACATCGGCTCGTAGACCTTGCGGAACTGCTCGGGCTTCACGCTCGACGCGACGATCGCATCGATCTCCTCGTCGGTCGGCCAGATGTCCTTCAGCGTGACGGGCTTGCCGTCCTGGTCGTGGCCGAGCACATCCTTCTCGATGTCGAAGCGGATCGTGCCGGCGATCGCGTACGCGACCACCAGCGGCGGCGACGCGAGGAACGCCTGCTTCGCATACGGGTGGATGCGGCCGTCGAAGTTGCGGTTGCCGGACAGCACGGCCGTCGCGTACAGGTCGCGATCGACGATCTCCTGCTGGATCTTCGGATCGAGCGCGCCCGACATCCCGTTGCAGGTCGTGCACGCGAACGCGACGATGCCGAAGCCGAGCTTCTCGAGTTCGGGCAGCAGGTTCGCTTCTTCCAGGTACAGCTCGACCGCCTTCGAGCCGGGCGCGAGCGAGCTCTTTACCCACGGCTTGCGCGTAAGGCCGCGCGCGTTCGCGTTGCGTGCGAGCAGCGCCGCTGCGATCACGTTGCGCGGGTTGCTGGTGTTCGTGCAGCTCGTGATCGCGGCGATGATCACCGCGCCGTCGGGCATCTCGCCCGCCTTCTCTTCCCACTGGCCGGCGATCCCGCGCGCGGCGAGATCGGACGTCGGCAGCCGCTTGTGCGGGTTCGACGGGCCGGCCATGTTGCGCACGACGCTCGACAGGTCGAACGTCAGCGTGCGCTCGTATTGCGCGTTGTCCAGCGTATCGGCCCACAGGCCCGCCACCTTCGCGTAGGTCTCGACGAGCTTCACCTGCTCGTCGCTGCGGCCGGTGAGGCGCAGGTAGTCGGTCGTCTGGCCGTCGATGAAGAACATCGCGGCCGTCGCGCCGTATTCGGGCGCCATGTTCGAGATCGTCGCGCGATCGCCGAGCGTGAGGCTCGCCGCGCCTTCGCCGCGGAATTCCAGGTACGCGCCGACCACCTTTTCCTTGCGCAGGAACTCGGTCAGTGCGAGCACGACGTCGGTCGCGGTGATGCCGGGCTGGCGCTTGCCGGTCAGCTCGACGCCGACGATGTCGGGCAGGCGCATCCACGATGCGCGGCCGAGCATCACGTTCTCCGCTTCGAGGCCGCCGACGCCGATCGCGATCACGCCGAGCGCGTCGACGTGCGGCGTGTGGCTGTCGGTGCCGACGCAGGTGTCCGGATACGCGACGCCGTCTTGCGCCTGGATCACCGGCGACATCTTCTCGAGGTTGATCTGGTGCATGATGCCGTTGCCCGGCGGGATCACGTCGACGTTCTCGAACGCCTTCTTCGTCCACTCGATGAAGTGGAAGCGATCCTCGTTGCGGCGATCCTCGATCGCGCGGTTCTTCGCGAACGCGTCCGGATCGAAGCCGCCGCATTCGACGGCGAGCGAGTGGTCGACGATCAGCTGCACGGGCACGACCGGGTTCACCTTGGCCGGGTCGCCGCCGCCGTCGGCGATCGCGTCGCGCAGGCCGGCGAGATCGACGAGCGCGGTCTGCCCGAGGATGTCGTGGCACACGACGCGCGCCGGGAACCACGGGAAATCACGTTCGCGCTTGCGCTCGATGATCTGCTTCAGCGAATCGGCAAGGATCGCCGGATCACAGCGGCGCACGAGGTTTTCGGCGAGCACGCGCGACGTATACGGCAGCGTGTCGTAGGCGCCGGGCGCGATCGCTTCGACCGCGGCACGCGCGTCGAAATAGTCCAGCGACGTGCCGGGCAGGGGTTTGCGGTTGGCGGTATTCATGGTGTGGGGCACTCGGGTATGGCGTCCGGCGCACGCCGGCCCCCGTCACGCGGGAGGCCGGTGTGCACGGTGGGCGATCAGCGCTTTTCGATCGGTACGAACTGCAGGTCTTCCGGACCGGTGTAGTTCGCGCTCGGACGGATGATCTTGTTGTCGATGCGCTGCTCCATGATGTGCGCGCTCCAGCCGGACGTGCGCGAGATCACGAACAGCGGCGTGAACATCGCGGTCGGCACGCCCATCATGTGATACGACACCGCGCTGAACCAGTCGAGGTTCGGGAACATCTTCTTCGCGTCCCACATCACCGATTCGAGGCGCTCGGCGATGTTGTACAGCTTCAGGTCGCCCGCTTCCTTCGACAGCTTGTGCGCGACGCCCTTGATCACCTTGTTGCGCGGATCGGAGATCGTGTAGACCGGGTGGCCGAAGCCGATCACGACTTCCTTGTTCTCGACGCGGCGGCGGATGTCGGCTTCGGCGTCGTCCGGCGAGCTGTAGCGGCTCTGGATTTCATACGCGACTTCGTTCGCGCCGCCATGCTTCGGCCCGCGCAGCGCGCCGATCGCGCCGGTGATCGCCGAGTAGATGTCCGAGCCCGTGCCCGCGATCACGCGGCCGGTGAACGTCGACGCGTTGAATTCGTGCTCTGCGTACAGGATCAGCGACGTGTGCATCGCCTCGACCCACGACTTCGACGGCGTCTTGCCGTGCAGCAGGTGCAGGAAGTGGCCGCCGATCGAATCGTCGTCGGTTTCCGTCTCGATGCGCTTGCCGTTGTGCGAGAAGTGATACCAGTACAGCAGCATCGAGCCGAGCGATGCCATCAGGCGGTCGGCGATGTCGCGCGCGCCCGGCAGGTTGTGGTCGTCCTTCTCCGGCAGCACGGTGCCGAGCACCGACACGCCCGTGCGCATCACGTCCATCGGGTGCGCGGACGCCGGGATCTGTTCGAGCGCCGCCTTCAGCGCGTTCGGCAGGCCGCGCAGTGCGCGCAGCTTGGTCTTGTATGCGGCCAGTTCGGTCAGGTTCGGCAGCGTGCCGTGCACGAGCAGGTGTGCGATTTCCTCGAATTCGCACGACTCGGCGACGTCGAGAATGTCGTAGCCGCGATAGTGCAGGTCGTTGCCGGTCTTGCCGACCGTGCACAGCGCCGTGTTGCCGGCCGTCACGCCCGACAGCGCCACCGACTTCTTCGGCTTGAATGCGCCTGCGGCGGCCGGTGCTGCTGCGTCTTTCGTCTCGCTCATGTTTCCGTTCTCCAATGTGTATCGGGGGTATCAGCGGTCGGCCGGACTTGGCGTTTTAGCGCCTGGTGCGGCCCCATGCTTCGCTGTCGGCCGGACTTGGCGCTTTAGCGCCTGGTGCGGCCCCATGCAAGGCGCGCCGGGATCGAATCCCGGCACGTGGGCGCGTTACTTCTTGCCCTGCGCGAACAGCTCGTCGAGCTTGCGCTCGTATTCGTGATAGCCGAGGAAGTCATACAGCTCGGCGCGCGTCTGCATCGTCGGCACGGCCGCCTTCTGCGTGCCGTCGCGGCGCAGCGTCTCGTAGAAGTTCAGCGCGGCCTTGTTCATCGCGCGATACGCGCCGCAGCAGTACAGCGCGATGTCGACGTTCGCCTCGCGCAGCTCGTCGAGCGTGAACAGCGGGGTCGAGCCGAATTCGGTCAGGTTCGCGAGGATCGGCACCTTCACGGCTGCCTTGAAACGGCGGTAGTCGTCGAGCGACTTCATCGCTTCCGGGAAGATCATGTCCGCGCCGGCTTCGACGTAGGCCACCGCGCGCTCGATCGCCGAGTCGATCCCTTCGGCCGCGGCGGCGTCGGTGCGCGCCATGATCACGAACTGGTCGTCGGTACGCGCATCGACCGCCGCCTTGACGCGATCGACCATTTCTTCGACCGGCACGACTTCCTTGCCCGGACGGTGGCCGCAGCGCTTCTGGCCGACCTGATCTTCCAGGTGCACGGCCGCGACGCCGGCCTTGATGAACGAGCGCACCGTGCGCGCGATGTTGAACGCGCCACCCCAGCCCGTATCGATGTCGACCAGCAGCGGCAGGTCGGTCGCATTGGTGATCCGGTTCGCGTCGATCAGCACGTCTTCCATCGTGCTGATGCCGAGGTCGGGGATCCCGAGCGAGTTCGCGGCGACGCCGCCACCCGACAGGTACACGGCCTTGAAGCCGACGGCCTGCGCCATCTTGGCTGCGTAGGCGGTGATCGCGCCGACGACCTGCAGCGGCTGCTCCGCCGCGACTGCCGCGCGGAATTTCGCGCCGGCGCTCTGAAGATGCGTATTGCTCATGAACGGCCTCCTGAAGGAACGACCATTAACAGCAAGGACCGGGCCAGCTCGCGCAACGTCGCTAACCCACTGATTCTTAAGCACCTGGCACGGGCGAGGCAGCGCCCAATGATTTCAATTTGGCAATTTCATATTTCAAAAATGAAATCGCACGCGCATAATCGACCGTCATGGACCTCTCCTCGACCAAGCCCGTCGGCCCGGCCGATCGCGCGGTGCGCCCGCGCATCTGGGCGATGGGCATCAGCCGCCTGCGCGACCTCTTTCGCGAGATCGCCGGCGAATTCGACGAACGCGCCGACGTGCGCATCGTCACGCGCGCCTATGAGGATGCGCTCAGCGCGATCGCCGAGGCCGGCACCGCGCGGCCCGACGTGATCGTCGCGGCCGGCTCGAACGGCGGCTTCCTGAAAACGCGTGCGCAGGTGCCGGTGGTGGTCGTGTCGCCGACCGGCTTCGACGTGATGCAGGCGCTCGCGCGCGCACGGCGCGACGCATCGCGGATCGCTCTCGTCAGCGCCGGGGAAACGCCGCCCGAAGTGCGTCGCTTCGTCGCCGCGTACGGCCTCGACGTGCAGTTTGCGTCATATCAGTCTGCACAGGAAGCGGAAGCCTGCGTGCACGAGCTGCGCGACCGCGGCATCGAGACGATCGTCGGCCCCGGCCTCGTCACCGATCTCGCGGCCAGCGCCGGCATGGGCGCGGTGTTCCTGTATTCGCACGCATCGGTACGCAAGGCCGTCGATACGGCGCTCGAAGTCGCGTATGCGACGCATGCCGAGGCATTCCGCCGCCAGCGGCTCGACAACCTGCTCCAGCACTTGCGCGACGGCGTGGTCGCGCTCGACGCGCGCGGCCGAGTCGAGGCAATCAACGAGCGGCTCGA
>NZ_JAAGPB010000332.1:0-9909 GCF_017104585.1 Burkholderia sp. Ac-20392 | reverse complement strand
CCGCGCGCTGAAGGCCGCGCAGCCCGGCACGCCCGCGTTCCGCGCGGCGCTGCGGCGCGAGCTGGAGCGCGCGCACGAGCTCGTCGTGCCGAACGGCGTCGTGAACACCAGCGACAAGGATCACGTGGGACTCGACCAGCGCGCGAGCGTGATGGGAATCGTCAAACAGGGCCGGTTCGTCTACCTGAGCCAGTGACGTGCGCGGCGCGCAACCGGGCAGCTTGCCCGGCGTCTGAATTTCGGACATAATCCGCGTTTCGCCGCGCACAATCGCATGCGCGGCCAGGATCAAGCCCAGGTGGTGAAATTGGTAGACGCAGGGGACTCAAAATCCCCCGCCGCAAGGCGTGCCGGTTCGATTCCGGCCCTGGGCACCAGCATTCTCGCAGCGTGACGCGCTGCGCCTCCCGAAACCCGCGCAAGCTCGCCGCTTCGCGGGTTTTTTGTTTTTGCCGTGCGCGCCGCAACGCGTGCCCCCGCACAACAGTCCAAGCATCATGAGGATGCGCGACACGGAGGCACGCCATGTCCATGCGCACGATTTCATCCCCGCTCTGCCGCCGCGTGCTCGCCGTGGCACTGTCGCTCATGCTGGCCGGATGCGACGTCCTGACCGCACCGCCGGTACCGGACTGGCCGGGCCCGCACGCGCCCTACCCGTTCCCGGACAGCATTCCGCATCGCACCGAGTGAACGCGCGGGAAGGCCACCGTCGGCAGGTCGACTCAAGCCCAGGCTCAGGCCATCAACGCCCGCACGAAGTCGAGAAACACGCGCACCTTCGCGGAAACGAGATTGGACGCGTGGTGATACGCATAGAGCGGAAACGTCTCGTCCGCCCACTCCGGCAGCAGCAGCATCAGCCGCCCGTCGGCGAGGATGTCCCGCGCATAGAGTTCCAGCAGTTGCGCGATCCCCGCGCCGCCCAGGCACGCGCCGAGCAGCATGCCCGTGTCGTTGACCATCAGCCGGCCGGCCGCATCGAACGGCACCACCTCCTTGCCGCGATGGAATTCCCATTCGAACGGCCGCCCCGTCACCGGATCGCGGATCAGCACGCAGCGATGCCCGCTCGCGAGATCCCGCGGGTGCCGCGGTTCGCCGTGACGCGCGACATAGGCCGCCGACGCGCAGGTGAGCACGCGCGTTTCCAGCAGCAGCCGCGCCCGGTATGACGACGGTTCCGGGATGCCGAACCGCACCGCCACATCGAACCCGTCGGCGACGAGATCGCCCATCCGGTCGCGCACGCTGATCTCGACGGACAGGTCGGGAAAGCGGTCGAGAAACTCCGCCATCTTCGGCGCCAGCACGTAGTGGCCGAAAGTCGCGTCGACGTTGACGCGCAGCCTCCCCCTGACACGCACCTTCGACTGGCCGGCGTCGATCGCCGCATCTTCGATGCTGGCCAGCAGCGGCGCGACCGCTTCATAGAAACGCCGCCCTTCGTCGGTCAGCGTGATCGCGCGCGCCGTGCGGTTGAAGATCCGGATGCCGACGCGCTCTTCCAGCCGGGCGACGGCACGGCTCACCGCGGGCTGCGTCAACCCCATCGCCTCGCCGGCGCGCGCGAAGGTGCCGGCCTCGATCACCGCCGAGAGCACGCCGATGCCGCTCAAAAGCCTGCTGTCGAATGCCATGAGACATACTTTCAGTCATTCTTGATCTGATCATTATTCATTATTTTTATTGACCGAGGAAGCCTACATTAGTCCTGTCGCCGGATCGCACGGCACTCACGAATCAAGGAGCAGGACATGAGCACATCGGAACAGGTCGCCCTCGTTACGGGCTCGTCGCGCGGCATCGGCGCGGAAATCGCCCGCCGTCTCGCCCGCGACGGTTTCAGGGTCGTCGTGAACTATGCCGGCGGCGCCGGCCCGGCCCGGGAAGTGGTCGACGCGATCGTCGCCGACGGCGGCACGGCCGTCGCGGTGCAGGCGGACGTCGCCGATCCGGCGGCGGTGGCCGCGCTGTTCGACGCGGCCGAGCAGGCATTCGGCCGGATCGACGTCGTCGTCAACAGTGCGGGCGTGATGAAACTCGCGCCCCTCGCCGAGTTCGACGACGCAGCGTTCGACCAGACCGTCGCGATCAACCTGAAGGGTGCGTTCAACGTCAGCCGCGAGGCAGCGAAGCGCGTGCGCGACGGCGGCCGCATCGTCAACCTGACCTCGAGCGTGATCGGCATGCGCCTGCCGACCTACGGCGTGTACATCGCGACCAAGGCCGCCGTCGAGGGCATGACGCAGGTGCTCGCGCAGGAGATGCGCGGTCGCGGCATCAGCGTGAACGCCGTCGCGCCGGGCCCGGTGGCGACCGAGCTGTTCCTGCAGGGCAAGAGCGCCGAACTCGTCGACCGGATGGCGAAGATGAACCCGCTGGAACGGCTCGGCCAGCCGGCCGACATCGCCAGCGTCGTTGCGTTCCTCGCCGGCCCCGACGGCGCGTGGGTCAACGGTCAGATCCTGCGTGCCAACGGCGGCATGTGCTGACCGGCTGCCTGCCACGCCCCCCTCTTACAGGAGATCGATCATGAAGGAAGTCATTCTCGTCACGGGCGCGTCCAGCGGCTTCGGCCTGCTGACGGCCCAGGCGCTCGCCCGCGCCGGCCATACCGTCTATGCGTCGATGCGCGAAAGCACCGGTCGCAACGCGCCGCGCGTCGCCGCCATCGCCGCCTACGCGCAGGAGCACGGCGTCGACCTGCGCACGGTCGAGCTCGACGTCGGCGACGACGCGTCCGTCGGTGCCGCCATCGATCGCGTGATCGCGGACAACGGCCGCCTCGACGTCATCGTCCACAATGCCGGCCACATGGTGTTCGGTCCGGCCGAAGCGTTCACGCCCGAGCAGATCGCCCAGCTCTACGACATCAACGTCGTGTCGACCCAGCGCGTGAACCGCGCGGCGCTGCCGCACCTGCGCCGCCAGGGCCGCGGCCTGCTCGTCTGGGTGTCGTCGTCGTCCGCGCGCGGCGGCACGCCGCCGTTCCTCGCCCCCTACTTCGCCGCGAAGGCCGCGATGGATTCGCTCGCGGTGTCCTATGCGGCCGAACTCGCCCGCTGGGGGATCGAAACGTCGATCGTCGTGCCGGGCGCCTTCACCCAGGGCACGAATCACTTCGCCCACGCGGGCAAGCCGGCCGATGCGGACATTCAGGCCGCCTACGTCGACGGCCCCTATGCGGGCGTCGCCGAACAGGCGCTGCAGGGCCTCGCCGCGCTCGAACCGGCGGACGCCGATGCCGGCACCGTCGCGACCGCGATCGCCGACATCGTCGCCGCCCCCGTCGGCAAGCGCCCGTACCGCGTGTTCGTCGATCCGTCGCAGGACGGCGCGGAGGAAGTGTTCCGCGTCGGCGATCGCATCCGCCGCGAGATGTTCAGGAACATCGGCCTCGCCGACCTGCTCGCGGCTCGCGTCGGCGGCTGATCCACCGTGCGCCGGCGCGCCTCAGCCTCGCTCGCAGAATCCGAGGATCGCGTCGGCAACCACCGTCGGCGCCTCGCGCTGCGGAAAGTGGCCGACGCCGTCCAGCACCTGCCGCGCGTAGCGCCCCGCAAAGAATCGCTCGCGCCCGGCCGAGCTGTCCGGATGATTGCAGGTGTCCGCGCCGCCGTGCAGCACGAGCGTCGGCAGCGCCAGCACCGGCGCGGGATTCAGCCGCGCATCGTCATCGGCACAGGCCGGCGCGCCCGGCACGAATCCCCACCGATGCCGGTAAGAGTGCAGTACGACGTCGATCCAGTCGGGCCCGTCGAACGCGGCGGCGGCCGCCTCGAAATCGCTGTCGCGATACCAGCCCGGCGGCGACCACGTGTCCCACATCAAGCGGGCAAACGCGCGACGATCGTCGCGCAACGCCTGCTCGCCGCGCTGTGTCGCCATGAACCAGTGATACCAGTAGTTGCGCGCCTGCTGCAGCGACAGCGGCTGTCCCGGATCGTTGGTGCCGTACCCGACCGACAGCATCACGAGATGCGATGCTGCACCATCGCGCAGCCCGCACGCGTTCGCGGCCGCCCGGGCGCCCCAGTCGTGCCCGACCAGCACGGGCCGCTCGACGCCAAGCGCATCGACGAAGTCGAGCAGGTCGCGCCCGAGCGCCGCGAGCTGGCCGCTACGCGGCACGGATGCGTCGCGAAAGCAGGTCGGCGCAAAACCGCGCAGCGCGGGTGCGAGCACCCGGTAGCCGCGCGCGGCGAGCGCGGCCGCCACGGCGTCCCAGCCGACCGGGCTGTCCGGCCAGCCGTGCAGCAGCACGGCCACGCGCTCGCCGCGCGGGTTCCATTCGAGATAGGCAATGTCGAGCGACGCGGTCGTCGCATGCGCATAGGTCGTCATCGTGCACTCCGTTGGGTCGATCCGAGTGCACGATGGTAGGCCGGCCTTTCATCACGATTCACGGAGTATCATTGTTCATTCTTCGAGTATTGCGTTGAATTGATCCATGGAACCGCTGACCGACCCGGCGTCGACCGCACTCGACATCACGCTGCTGCGCACCTTCCTCGAAGTCGTCGACAGCCGCGGGTTCGCGCCCGCCGCGGAACGGCTCGCACTGACGCCGTCCGCCGTCAGCGGCCACATCAAACGGCTCGAACAGGCAGCCGGCACGGTGCTGCTCGCGCGCACGACCCGCCGCATCGCGCTTACGCCAGCCGGCGACACGCTGTACGCGTACGCGCGCAACATCGTCGACATGGAGCGCGAAGTGCGCGCGAGGCTGCGCGGCGCGCCGGCGCACGGGCCGCTGCGAGTCGGTGCATCGGAGGATTTCGCGGGCGCGTGGCTGCCGCAGGTGCTGCGCACGTTTCGCGACCGCCACCCGCGCACGTCGATCGAGCTGAAGGTCGGGATCACCGCGTCGCTGCTGCGCGAGCAGACGCTCGGCCGGCTCGACGTCGTGTTCGGCAAGCAGTGCCGGCAGGTCGACACGCCGGGCGAACTGCTGTGGGAAGAACCGCTCGTGTGGGCGTTCGCGTCGGATCGCACGCTCGACGCCGGCGGCGACGTTCCGCTCGCGCTGTTTCCGCAACCATGCGTCTATCGGGAAGCCGCCGTCGCGGCACTTGCCGCTGCATTGCGGCCGTTCCGCGTGCTGTTCGAGAGCAGCAGCATGGCCGGCTGCGTGTCGGCCGCGCTCGCGGGCTTCGCGGTCACCGCGCTGGCGCGCAGCCAGCTGCGCGACGGCCTGCGCGAATGCGGCCCGCAGGACGGTCTGCCGGCGCTGCCGGCCGCGCGCTTCTACGCATTCGCGGCAAAACCGGACGGCGCCGGCGCCGCATTGATCGATGCGGTGCGGGAAACCGGGCGCAACCGGCAGTTCGCGGTGGCGCTGCCCGGCTGAAACACGCACGACGACACGTGACGCCAACCGGCCGTGCCGGTCAGTCGCCCTCAGCGCCCTCCCCGCCTCTCGTCACCGCGCTCGCCATCAGTTCCCCGAACCATTCGATGAACGCATTGAGCCGGCGCGAACGATGGCGCCGATGCGGATAGACAGCCGACACGTCCATCGGTGACGCACGGTGGCCGGGCATCACGTCGACGAGTGCGCCGCTGTCGAGCAGATGCTGGACGTCGAAGCGCGGAATCTGAATCAGCCCCATTCCGGCGATGCAGCTGGCGATATAGGTTTCGGCGTTGTTGACGATCACGCGGCTCGGCAGCGTGAGTGTGTGCCGCTCGCCGTCTGCGCAGTATTCCCAGTCGAGCTCGCGCCCCGTTGTCGGCGACACATAGCCGATCGCCCAGTGTCCGTGCGCGAGCGCATCCGGATGCTCGGGCACGCCGCATTCGCGCAGGTAGTCGGGGCTCGCGCAGTTGATCAGCGTGAACTGCCCGAGTGGCCGCACGACGAGGCTGCTGTCCGCGAGCCGCCCCACGCGAATCGCGCAGTCGACGCCCTCCTGCACCAGGTCGATCGAACGATCGGTCGAGCCGAGCGACAGTTGCAGCTTCGGGTAACGGTGAAACAGCGACGGCAGCGCGGGCGCCACCATGCGGCGTGCGATCCGGCTCGGCACGTCGACGTTCAGCCGGCCGATCACGTCACGGTCGCGGCGGCGGAACAGGCGGTCGAGCTCGTCGGCCTCCGAGAGCAGGCGCCGGCCGCGCTCGAGCAGCAGCGCGCCGTCGGCAGTCAGCTGCACCTGGCGTGTCGTGCGGTGCAGGAGGCGTGTGCCGAGCCCGGTCTCGAGCTGCTGCACGGCCGCCGACACGGTCGCGCGCGGCACGTCGAGCGCATGCGCGGCCTTGATGAAGCTGCCCATCTCGGCAACCTGCAGGAAGATTCTGACCTGATCCAGCTTGTCCATCGGCGGGGAACCCAGGTTCGGACGAACGCCGCCGCCAGCCGTCGCGCGTCGCGGCAAGGTCCGGCGGCACAGAGAAAACGGGCACGCAGCCGCGAGGCCGCGCGCCCGTCCATTGTCCACGCAAACGCGCCATTGCGGTACGCCGCGCGGCCCGTTGCCGGGTCGGTTACTTGGTCGTATAGCCGCCGTTGATCAGGATCGTCTGGCCCGTGATCCACCAGCCGTCGGTGACGAGATGGCGGATGAACGGCACGACGTCCTCGATGTCGGTCAGGCCCGTCTTGCTGAACGGCGACAGCGCGGCCGCCGTCTTGTGATACGCGACCGCATCGGCGCCTTCGGCCGGGTAGAAGAACGGCGTGTCCATCGGGCCCGGCCCGACGGCCGTCACCGAGATCCCGCGCGCGCCGTATTCCTTCGACGCCGCGCGCGTGAAATGCTCGACCGGCGCCTTCGACCCTTCGTACGCCGCATAGAACGGCGTAAACGCGCCGAGCAGCGACGTCACGAGCGTGACGAGCTTGCCGTGATCCTCGAGGTGCCGCCCCGCTTCCTTGATGAAGAAGAACGCCGACTTGCTGTTCACCGCGAACATCTCGTCGTACTCGGCCTCGCTGATCTCGGTGAACGGCTTCTTCAGCACCTTGCCGACCGTGTTGATCGCGATGTCGATCTTGCCGAAGTGCTGCTTCGCGTCGTCGAACAGCTTCTCGACCGCGGCGGCCGTCGTCAGGTCGCCCTGGAACGTTGCCGCTTCCGCGCCGGCCGCACGCACCGCGGCAGCCGTCTCCTCGGCCTGCGCCTGCGATGCGGCACTGTTGTAGTGAATCGCCACGGCCTTCGCGCCGTGGCTCGCCAGATCCCGCGCGATCAGGCCGCCGAGATTCTTTGCGCCGCCTGCGATCAGGGCGACCTTGTCTGCGAGCGTATGAGTTGCCATGGTTGACTCCTTTTCTCGTTGAACGAAGCTTGGAGTGTAGGCACGCGCGACGCACCGGTCAGCCAGTCTCGGCTGGATGGATTATCCAGAAAAACGATCCAATCGAAGCGCGGCAGTGCAGCCTGCCGTACCGACAACCGCGCCGGAATCTGCGTTCGATCGATGGCGTAGATGCCGGCCGGCTCAGCGCGCGTACAGCGTCGCGTCGATCTTGCCGAGCAGCCACTGCATGCCGGCCAGATGCTGCTGGTCGTGGCTGCACAGGTAGTGAACGAGCCCCCGCACGGTCAGCGAACCGTAGCCGTCGAACTCCCCGGTGCGCGCGAGTTGTTCGGGCGTCAGGCGCGACACGAGGTCCAGCGTCTCGCGCCGCGCTTCGCGGATCGCCGCGAGCACGTCGGACGCATACGCATCGTTGTAGCGGCGCTCGATCGCGAGCGCGTCGCCATCGATCGACACGAGCAGCGGCCGGTCTTCGTCGAGCATCCGCCGCAGCCGCACGTGATAGCCGTCGATCTCGATGTCGCGCACGTGGCAGAGCTGCCCGAGCGGCGAGAAATGCTCGCTCGGGATCCCCGCCCAGTCGTCGGGCGTCCAGCGCGCGTAGCCATCGGGTACGGCCGCGAAATGCGCTTCGAGCTGACGGGGGAAATCGGCGAGTGCGTCGAGCGTCGTCGGGTTCATGCGGGAAACTCCCTGTCGGATGAGGGCGACGACAACCCTGGCACGGGCCTGCCGCCGCCGTTGCGTCACTTCACGCTGAAGCCATACGCGCCCTGCGTGCGGTGCCCGTCGGTCGCGACGGCCACCCATTTCACCGTATAGGCACCGGTGCCGACCGCCGTGAGCGGCACCGTCATCTGCTTGCGGTTCGACGCGTCGATGCGCGCACGGCCGTCCGACACCGTCTTGCCGTCGCCGTCGACGACGACAATCGAGCTGAACGCCGGCTCCAGCGGCTCGGTGAAGTCGATCGTGACGGCGGCGGGTGCGGCAGCCACCGCCGCGCCCGCCGCCGGATCGCTCTTCGCGAGGTGCGCGTGCGCGAACGCGGCCGACGAGACGGTCGCGGCCACGATGACGGCAGCGGCCTTGCGGCCGAACAGGAACGAAGCAAAAGGCATGGACTTTCCGTGAAGAATGAGCGGGCGCCGCGCCCCGCGCGGCGTACCGGCAGCTTACCAGCGCATGCGCGTTCATGCCGGTCGCGCGCCATCGCTTGATAGAATGCGCGCGCTATGGATCTCGAAAGCATTCTCTACACTCAGGGCTTCGGCTCGCGCCGCCAGTGCCGCGGCCTGATCGAAGCAGGCCGCGTCACCGTGGCGGGCGCCAGCGCAACCGACCCCGACGCCGCGTTCGATACCGACGGCCTCGTATTCTCGGTCGACGATACGGCGTGGCCGTTCCACGCGCACGCGTATCTCGCGCTGAACAAGCCGGCCGGCTACGAGTGTTCGCGCGACCCGCAACACCATGCGAGCGTGTTCAGCCTGCTGCCCGCGCCGCTCGTCGCGCGCGGCGTGCAGTGCGTCGGGCGCCTCGACCAGGACACGACGGGCCTGCTGCTGCTGTCCGACGACGGCCAGTTCGTGCACGCGTACACGTCGCCGAAGCGCAAGGTGCCGAAGACCTACGTGGCGACCGTGCGCCACCCGCTCGACGACACGCAGCTGAACACGCTGCGCACCGGCGTGCAGCTCCACGGCGAGCCGAAACCGATCGCGGCGGTCGCCGCCGACGCGCGCGACACGCACGCGCTCGCGCTGACCGTCCTCGAGGGCAAGTATCACCAGGTCAAGCGCATGGTCGCAGCGGCGAGCAATCGCGTCGAAGCGCTGCATCGCGAAAGCATCGGCGGCTTCACGCTGCCGGGCGATCTCGCACCGGGTGCGTGGCGCTGGCTCGATGACGCCGACCTTTCAGCGTTGCGCAATCCGGTCAAAACCCTGTAAGGGAAAATCCGCACGACCGTTCGACGTCCGGCCGCATCTCGGCCGCATGTTCCCCCGCTATACTGAAATCACAAGCTGTACGAGCAGCGATGCAGGGGAGACATCATGAACAACCATACTTTTGAACTGTCGTCCGTGATGATCGCGTTCGCGGTCATCGGTGTCATCGTGATCGGCGGGCTGCTGGCCGCGATGCACATGAAGCACAAATATCATCCGAACCTGATTGGTGCGCTGATCGGCGCACTGCTGTGCTTCCTGCTGATCGAGGCGTTACCGGCGCTCACCTGATGCGCTGCCCGGCGCGAGCGTTTGAAGGAAATCATCTACGGTCGGATAGCGCAACGTCACGCACAATTCGGCCTTGAGCCGTGCGTTGGACAGGCGCCGCGACTCGCGCATGAACGACAGCAGTGTCGGTTCGAGCTGACGCTCGGCGTCCGCGCGGCTGACGCGTGGCGGCCTCGGCAGGCCGAGCGCCTGCGCGACCCGGTCGAAATACTCTCCCATCCGCAGTTCGCTGTCGTCCGACGCATGCACGGCGCGCGCCGGCTTGCCACGCTCGGCCGCGCGGCGCAGGATCGCCGCGAGATCGTCCGCATGGATGTGGTTCGTGTAGACGTCGTCGGCCGGCTCGAGCGCCGGCGTGCCGCGCTCGAGCCGTGCGATCGGCAGACGGTTCGCCGCGGCT
>NZ_JAAGPB010000331.1:0-10053 GCF_017104585.1 Burkholderia sp. Ac-20392 | reverse complement strand
ACACCCACTGTTCGTCCACCGGAAACTACCCCTTGCCCCAACCGCACCCTTTGCGCTCCGTTGCAGTTGCTCGCGGGCGACTTCGCGCGCAACGTGCCCGACGACATGACCGCGCTCGACACGCTGTCGATCGCTCCGGTGGCGCCCGGCGCACCGAGTACGCTGCTCGAACGGCGGCCGGACATCCGGCAGGCGGAGGCACGGCTCAAGGCCGCCAACGCGCAGATCGGCGCCGCGCGCGCCGCGTTCTTCCCGCGCATCACGCTGACGAGCGACTACGGTTCGGTCAGCGACGCGTTCTCGAGCCTGTTCACCGGCGGCACGAGCGTGTGGACGTTCGCGCCGCGCGTCACGCTGCCGATCTTCGCGGGCGGCCGCAATCGCGCGAATCTCGACGTCGCGAATGCGCGCAAGCACATCGCGGTTGCCGATTACGAGAAGACGGTGCAGACCGCGTTCCGCGAAGTGGCCGATGCCTTCACCGCGCGCGACTGGATCGATCGTCAACTTGCCGCACAGCAGGACGTGTATGCGGCCGACGGCGCGCGGCTGAAGCTCGCCGAGCGTCGTTACGCGGGCGGTGTCGCGACGTATCTCGAACTGCTCGACGCACAGCGCAGCACGTACGAGTCGGGGCAGGAGCTGATCCGGCTCAAGCAGCTCAGGCTCGCGAATGCGATCACGCTGTACCGTGCGCTCGGCGGCGGCTGGTCGCCGGCATCTGCGGAAGCCGCGGCTTCCGCGTAATGCCCGTCGCCTGACGCAGCCGCGCGTCGGGCGGCATGACGGTGGCGGTACGCTTCGACGTGCCGCCGCCGCTTCCTTCGATCCATCCCGCTGTTCCAGCGATATCTTTCCCCACTGACAGGCCGGCCAGGACGCTTTTTCATCCTGTCGCCACGCGCACATGCGCGTTTCGGAACGCCCTTCGTCTTGCGGTTGCCCGGGTCGCCAATCCGCGCAAACGTGTGCGGGTTGTTTTTCCTTCTTTCTCTCATGCGATGCGGTCCCGATGTCGGGTTCCGGCGGCCACTCATGCGGGCGATTTACGATCTGGAATTGACGATCGAATTAACTATATATTGGAAATAATGAGGGCGGCAAAGTGTCGCAGTAAAACGTTTGTACTGATGTCGCAATCGTTTGCGCGAAAGAATTGAATTGATTGAATCGCCGGTTAATTTCCTGTTTGTTGAAAATGATTTGATATTGGCGTTGTCGTCCGGCAACGATGGCGGCATTGGACAATGTTTTGTCCTTTTTGCGGATGATTTTGCCGAAGCCAATACTGGCAAGGAGCAGCGGGGTGGTATCGACTGCCGATGGAAATTTTCTTTAATCTTCAATTGCTTCCAAAAAATAAAAAAGGACTGCGGATAAAAATTGGTGGATTGAAAATCGACAGGAAATAGTTCGGATTTAGAGGGCTAAATCGGACATTGTCAGAAGCATTTGACAATGATTTACAGAAAACTTTCACGATTATCTCGATAATGCCGCCTCGTGTCGGACGGAAGCCACCATGCGCTGCCGTTTGTATCCGCCACGTCATCTACTCCATTTGCAGTCCTTACGGGAAACGTCATGAAAAAATCCATCCTGACCGCTGTCGCACTCGCGGCCCTGTCGACCTCGGCCTTCGCAGCGGGCACCGGCACGATCAACTTCACGGGCGAGATCGTCGCGGGCGCATGCGGCATCGATTCGGGTTCGGTCAACCAGACCGTGAACCTCGGCAAGGTGCCGACCAACGTGTTCAAGCAGGCTGGCGACAAGTCCACGCCGACCAACTTCGACATCAAGCTGACCGACTGCGACACGAGCATTGCGCAGAACGCGTACTTCACGTTCACGGGCACGTCGAGCGCAGGCCAGCCGAAGCTGCTCGCGACGATCGGGTCGGCAACCAACGTCGGCATCCGCCTGCAGGCAGCGTCGGGCGAATACCTCGACAACGGCGCCGAGCAGAAGGCACCGACCGTGCTGCAGAACGGCACGAACATCGCACGCTTCGCGGCAATGTACGAAGCGACCGCAGCCGGCGTGACGCCGGGTACCGCCGACGGCGTGGCGAACTTCACGGTTCGCTACCAGTAAGCCGCTGTACCGGGGAAGGGTGCACACACCCTTCCTCGTTCGTTTTTTCTCCTTTTCCCTCTCCCTGGACTTCCGGTAGCGCCGCGTGCGAATCAGACATTCCTTCCTTTGCGTCTCCGTGCTGGTTGTCGGCAGCCAGAGCCATGCGACGGAATTCAATTCGTCGTTCCTGAACATCGACGGTTCGAACAACGTCGACCTGTCGCAGTTCTCGCAGGCGGACTTCACGCTGCCCGGCGAGTACATGCTCGACGTGCAGGTCAACGACCTGTTCTACGGGTTGCAGGCGATCGAGTTCATCGCCGTCGACACGTCGGGGGCGGGCAAACCGTGCCTGCCGCCGGAGCTCGTCGCGCAGTTCGGGTTGAAGCCGTCGCTCGCGAAGGACCTGCCGCGCTTCCAGGGTGGGCGTTGCGTCGATCTCGGCGCGATCGAGGGGACGACCGTGCGTTACCTGAAAAGCGACGGTCGGCTCAAGATCACGATTCCGCAGGCTGCGCTCGAGTTCACCGACTCGACCTACCTGCCGCCGTCGCGCTGGTCCGAAGGGATTCCAGGCGCGATGCTCGACTATCGCGTGATCGCGAACACGAACCGCAACTTCGGTGCGGGCGGCAGCCAGACGAATTCGATCCAGGCCTACGGGACGGTTGGCGCGAACTGGGATGCATGGCGCTTTCGCGGCGACTACCAGGCGCAATCGAACGTGGGCAATACGGCCTATGCGGACCGCACGTTCCGCTTCAGCCGGCTCTATGCATTTCGTGCGTTGCCGTCGATCCAGTCGACGGTGACGTTCGGCGACGACTACCTGACTTCCGACATTTTCGACACGTTTGCGTTGACGGGCGCGTCGATCCGCAGCGACGACCGCATGCTGCCGCCTTCGCTGCGCGGCTATGCGCCGCTCATCTCGGGCGTTGCGCGCACCAACGCGACCGTGACCGTATCGCAGGCAGGTCGCGTGTTGTACGTGACGCGCGTGTCGCCGGGCGCCTTCGCGTTGCAGAACATCAATACGAGCGTGCAGGGCACGCTCGATGTCGCGGTCGAGGAAGAGGACGGCAGCGTGCAGCGCTTCCAGGTGACGACGGCCGCCGTGCCGTTCCTCGCGCGTGCCGGGCAGTTGCGCTACAAGGCCGCCGTCGGCAAGCCGCGGCTGTTCGGCGGCGCCGGCATCACGCCATTCTTCGGTTTCGGTGAAATCGCCTACGGCCTGCCGTTCGACGTCACGGCGTATGGCGGCTTCATCGCCGCGTCGGGCTACACGTCGATCGCGCTCGGCGTGGGCCGCGATTTCGGCGCGTTCGGCGCGCTGTCGGCCGACGTCACGCATGCGCGGGCGAAGCTGTGGTGGAATGGCGCGACCCGCAACGGCAACTCGTACCGCATCAACTATTCGAAGCACTTCGACGGGCTCGATGCCGACGTGCGTTTCTTCGGCTATCGCTTCTCCGAGCGCGAATACACGAACTTCGCGCAGTTCTCGGGCGACCCGACCGCGTACGGCCTCGCCAACAGCAAGCAGCGCTACTCGGCGACGCTGTCGAAGCGTTTCGGCGACACGTCGACCTATTTCTCGTACGACCAGACGACCTACTGGGAACGTGCGAATGAGCAGCGCGTCGGCCTCACGCTCACCCGGGCGTTCTCGATCGGCACGCTGCGCAACCTGAACGTGAGCGTGTCGGCCTTCCGTACGCAGAGCGCCGGTGCAAGTGGCAACCAGGTCTCGGTCACCGCGACGTTGCCGATCGGCGGCCGTCACACCGTCACGTCGAACCTGACGACGGGCAGCGGCAGCACGAGCGTGAACGCGGGCTACATCTACGACGATCCGAATGGCCGTACCTATCAGATCAACGCGGGCGCGACCGACGGGCGTGCGTCGGCGAACGCGAGCTACCGCCAGCGCTCGTCCGCATATCAGCTGACCGCCCAGGCGTCGACGCTGGCCAATGCGTATGCGGCCGCGTCGCTCGAAGTCGACGGCTCGTTCGTCGCGACGCAATACGGTGTGTCGGCGCATGCGAATGGCAATTCAGGCGACACGCGCCTGCTGGTGTCGACCGACGGCGTGCCCGATGTGCCGCTGTCCGGCACGCTCTCGCATACCGACTCGCGCGGCTACGCGGTGCTCGACGGCATCTCGCCGTACAACGTCTATGACGCGACCGTCAACGTCGAGAAGCTGCCGCTCGAAGTGCAGGTGTCGAATCCGATCCAGCGCATGGTGCTGACCGATGGCGCGATCGGCTTCGTGAAATTTTCCGCCGCGCGTGGCTGCAACCTGTACCTGACGATGACCGACCCGGCAGGCAAGCCGCTGCCGTTCGGTGCGTCGGTGCAGGATGCGGCGAACGGCAAGGAGCTCGGCATCGTCGGCGAGAGCGGGGCGGCGTTCCTGACCCAGGTTCAGCCGAAATCCACGTTGGCGGTGCGCGCGGGCGAACGCACGCTCTGCACGATCGACACGCTGCCGAACCAGCTCCAACTCGAAGGCACGCCGATTCCGGTGACGTGCCAGACGCCCGGCGAGTCGCATGCAGCGGCTGCGCGGGTCGAACGATGAATTCACGGATCCAGCGATGAAAAATTCCTTTTCCCTTTCCCTTCCGCGGCGCGCATGGTGTGCGCTCGCGACGGCCGGCGCGCTGTTCGCGGGCACCGCGCAGGCGGCGATCGTGCCCGATCGCACGCGCGTGATCTTCAACGAGGGCGAACAGGCCGCGGTCGTCACGATCACCAACAAGAGCACGACGTATCCGTATCTCGTGCAGTCGTGGCTCGAGGACGCGAAGGGCAACAAGATCACGTCGCCGCTGATGGTCGTGCCGCCGCTGCAGCGCGTCGAGGCGAACGAGCGCAACGTGCTGCGGATCGCGAAGCTGCCGGGCACCGAGCTGCCGGCCGATCGCGAATCGGTGTTCTACCTGAACATCCGCGAAGTGCCGCCGAAGACGGATACGCCGAACACACTGCAGATCGCGCTGCATACGCAGATGAAGCTGTTCTACCGGCCGAAGGCCGTGCAGCCGACGCGCGACGAGGACTGGACGCTGCCGATGACGTTGCGCGTCGATTCGGCTGCGCACACGCTCGTGTTCGACAATCCGACGCCGTATCACATCACGATCGTCGACGTGGCTTCGGGTGCGCAGAAGACGCATGTGCCGCTGGACCCGGTGATGGTGAGCCCGATGAGCACGGCCAACGTGCCGTTCAAGGCCGCGACGCCGGCGACGCTGTTCGTCACGCACGTGGACGACTACGGCGGCCAGGTGGCGGTCGAGTATGCGTGCGAGGCCGGTGCCTGCAAGAGCGTGAAGAAATGAGCGGCGTTCGACGAAACGGCATCGCTTCGCGAATGCCGGCCTGGGTCAGGTGGTGTGTGCTCGCGCTGTTCGTCGCGGTTGCGCAGCCTGCGTGGGCACTGAAGTGTATTGCGGACAACGGCGGCCTGTCGCTGACCGAGGCGATCGGCAATGTCGCGTCGTATCCGACCGACGCGCCGGATGGTTACGTGATCTGGGTGTCGCCGCCGCGCACGACGACGGGCTATTGCTACAAGGATATCGGCGGACTGCAGAATTTCCCCGAACAGATCTACTTCTATGCAAACCCGGAGAAACAGAATCCGGCCGCGTGGGGGCTCGAAGTCGGCATCCGCTTCGAGGGCACCGACTATTACGGACGCAGCAGCCAGCCGGGGAACGGCATCGACACGCACCGCTCCGTGAAAATCTGCGAGATGACCGACCGGCAGGTCGATGCCGGGATGTGTCCGAAATGGCCCATCAGCATTACGTATCAGGTGGTCATTCGCAAGCGGGGCGCGTGGACGAGGCCGCCCTCGGATATCTACGCGGTGTTTCAGTTCGACGGCGAGCGCGGGCTGAACAGCAAGGGAAGCTTCCGCTACAAGCTGAGCGGTCTGCAGAATCTCAAGCCGACACCCTGCATGGTCGACGTGAAGGTCACCCCCGAGCCCGGCATCGTGAAGTTCGGCCAGGTGCAGGCGACGGGCAACGGCTTTTCGCCCGCGGTGCCGCGCAAGTCGTTCAGTCTCGCGCTGACCAAGCAATGCAACGTGCCGGTGCGCGTGGACGGCTACTTCGAGACGTCGCAGACGGTGCGTAACGGGCTGCTCGTACCGGATCCCAATAGCAATTTCGGCATCGGCATCGAGGACCGGAACGGCAAGGCGATTGCATTCAACGAACAGTTCGTGCTCGCCCAGATGCCGGGAAGCGTGAACTACCAGAGCGTGACGCTCGATGCCGTGCTGAAGGCGTTCGGCCCACCCAAGATCGGTCCGTTCAACGGTACGGCGACGATTCGGCTGTTCATCTATTGACGCACACGGTGCGGCCCACGCGTGCCGGCGCGCATGCCTCGGTGACGAAACGCTCGGCGGCAATGCATGCCGGACGCCAACCGGCCGTGCGTTGCATCGTTCGATGCAAGTTGTTACCGCAGCGTCGGTAAAACGAAAAACGCCGGCTAGCCGGCGTTTCTCACATCTGCTGCGCGATGCTCAGCGCACCCAGCGGCACATCTTGTGATGGTGATGATCGAAGTGACACACGCGGTGCGGATGCGCTTCGGCGATGGCCGGCACGAGCACGGCGGCGGCGAGCGCCGCGACGGTCAGGGTCTTGAGTAGCGTCTTCATGTTGAGGTCCTGTCGTTGAATAGCGGATCACGGGAGCGGCAGCGCATTACCACTGCGGCCGCTGATCGTCGCGATGGTCATCCCGGCGATCGTCGCGGCGGTCGTCATGCCCGGCGGGATGCTGAGCCTCCCAGTCGCGGCGCTCCCAGTAGCGATTTCCGTCCCAGTAACGATCGCCATGCCAGCCGATCGTGACTTCGGCCGGGCCAGGATAGGCGACGCATCCGGTGAGCATCACGCTCGACAGCGCACCAATCATGACAGCGGATAACACGATGGATTTCATGTTGTTCTCCCTTGGGAAACGGCACGTCGATCGTACGAGCCCTCAAAATTTCACGTGGTAATAAGTTGCTACCGCACATGACAGGCGCAGGCGTTTCGTCAGAACCGTGAAAGATCGTGTCGGCGCAAGCGGCAGCCGTATACGCCGCACGGACGCGCCAGTGGCCGCGCGCCGCAACCGCCGGCTGGCGTCCTATCTGTCAAAGCAACGATTTCGCCGATTGTTCAGACAAATCCTGACAGCCGAAAGGGATATCTCGTAATCGGATTGAGAATGATTTGCGTTTACGTTAAATTGCGCTATCTCGGAATTTGACGGAGCAGATCGATGGCGATGGCGGAAGTGCTCGACCGACCGGCGGCGGCAGCGGCGAACCCGTTCCTCGGCAGTTTTCCCGACCGGCCGCCGCGTGCGCGCCGTCCCGCGGAACCCCGTGCGCAGGGTGCGTTGCTCGACGTGCTGATCTCGCATCGCGCGATGCTCGTCAATGTCGCGCGCGGCTTCGTCGGCTGCGCGAGCCGCGCGGAGGACGTCGTGCACGACGTGTTCGTGAAGCTCGTCGAATTCCCGAACCAGGACGCGGTGCGCCAGCCGGTCGCGTACGTGACGCGGATGGTGCGCAATGCGTCGATCGATGCGTGCCGCCGGCAAAGCCTCGAGAACGTCTATCACACGGAAGAGGACGACGGCTTCGACGTGCCGTCGCCCGAGCCGACGCCGGAAGCCGCGCTGCTGACGCGCGATACGCTGCGGCGCGTGTGGGCGGCGCTCGACGACCTGCCGGCGCGCAGCCGCGCGGCCTTCGAGATGGTGCGGCTGCGCGAGGAGACGCTGCAGACCGCGGCGCGCGCGCTGAACGTGTCGCAGACGCTCGTGCATTTCATGGTGCGCGACGCGGAGCGCCACTGCGCGGAATGCCTCGACGCGTGCCATCGCGGCGTCGCGTGCCCGGTGTTTCTGGGCGGCCGCGCACGGCGCCGGTAAAAAACCGCGCCGGCCAATCGTCTATCAGACAGGAGCGGCCGAAACCGCCGCTTCGCCACCTTCAACCGCCTCAGCGATTTCCGATCATGACGCAAGCCACGACGCCTTCCGCCGACACCGACGACCTCGTCTATACGGTCGTCATCAACGACGAAGAACAGTATTCGATCTGGCCGACGTTCCGGCCCGTGCCGGCCGGCTGGCGCGAGATCGGCGTGAGCGGCCCGAAAGCCGACTGCCTCGCGCACATCGAGACGGTCTGGACCGACATGCGCCCCGCGAGCCTGCGCCGCGCGATGGACGGCGAGCGCGCATCGCGCGCGTCGTGACCTGCTGCGCCGCGTTTCCGGCGCACCACCTGAAGAGGACGTTGCATGACCCTGCTTTCGTTGCCGACGCTCGACGACCTGCGTATCGAGCCGGGGCTGCCCACCGTCGTGTCGCCGCGCGGCAGCGACGGAATGTCGATCGACGATGTTGCGCCGCTGGCGCGCGAAATCGCGGCCGACACGCTCGAACGGGCGGGCGGCGTGCTGTTCACGGGTTTTCACGTGCCGTCGATCGACGCGTTCCAGCAGTTCGCGGCGTCGTTCGGCGATCCGCTGATCGGCTATGAATACGCATCGACGCCGCGCAGCCAGGTCGAAGGCGCGGTCTACACGTCGACCGAATACCCGCCGCACCGTGCGATTCCGCTGCACAACGAGCAGTCGTACACGCGCGAATGGCCGCTGCGGATCTGGTTCCACTGCGCGCTCGCGGCGCCGAAGGGCGGTGCGACGCCGATCGCGGACAGCCGCGCCGTTTATCGCGCGCTCGATCCGGCGCTGATTGCGCGCTTCGAGAAGCGTGAACTGCTGTACGTGCGCAATTTCGGGCAGGGGCTCGATCTGCCGTGGCAGCAGTCGTTCGGCACCGACGAGCCGGCCGAGGTCGAACGGATGTGCGCGGTGCGCGGCATCGAATGCGCATGGCGCACCGACGATGACGGCGAGCTGCTGCTGCGCACCCGCGAACGCTGCCAGGCCGTCGCGCGCCATCCGCGCACCGGCGACCGCGTGTGGTTCAACCAGGCGAACCTGTTTCACCTGTCGGCGCTCGACGACGACATGCAGGAAGCGCTCGTCGACGCGGTCGGGCTCGAGAACGTGCCGCGCAACGTGTATTACGGCGATGGCGAACCGCTCGAAGCCGGCGCGCTCGCGGAGATTCGCGGCGTGCTCGACCAGCAGCGCATCGTGTTCCCGTGGCGCACGGGCGACGTGCTGATGCTCGACAACATGCTGACCGCGCATGCCCGCGACCCGTTCGAGGGGCCGCGCAAGGTCGTCGTCGCGATGGCGCAGAGTTATACGGTCCCGCGCGACCGAACGGAGGATTGATGACGCGTAGTACCGCCGCGCTTGCCGCGCGCGGGCTGTCGGTAGGATATCGCGACCATGTCGTGATCGACGGGCTGGACCTGTCGATCGCGGCCGGCCGCGTAACCGCGCTGTGCGGACCGAACGGCTGCGGCAAGAGTACGCTGCTGCGCACGCTCGCGGGCCTGCAGCCCGCGCGTGCCGGCCATGTCGAAGTCAACGGCCAGCCGCTCGCATCGTTTCGCCGTCGCGCGCTCGCGCGCGAGCTGACGATGCTTGCGCAGTTCAACCAGATTCCGTCGGGGCTCACGGTGCGCGAGCTCGTCGCCTACGGGCGCTATGCGTACGGCGGCTTCCTGCGCGGGCTGTCGCGCGCCGATCACCTGGCGATCGACGAGGCGCTCGAGACGAGCGGCCTCGCCGACGACGCGAACCGCGACGTCGGCGCGCTGTCGGGCGGTGAGCGCCAGCGCGCATGGATCGCGATGGCGCTCGCGCAGCAGGCGCCGATCGTGCTGCTCGACGAACCGACGACCTATCTCGACATCCATCACCAGCTCGACATCCTCGATGCGCTGCGCACGCTGAACCGCACGCGCGGACTGACGATCGTGTGGGTGCTGCACGACCTGAACCAGGCGGCCGCGTAC
>NZ_JAAGPB010000330.1:0-9573 GCF_017104585.1 Burkholderia sp. Ac-20392 | reverse complement strand
CGCGTCATGCGCGTCGTCGTCGCGATACGCTGCACGACCTTCGGCAAGCGGGTGAACCGGGACGTACAATTCTCTTCTCTCCCCTCGACGCGCTAGCGGCGCGAAACGTCATGGAGCAGATGGATTGTGTCGTGATCGGCGCGGGTGTCGTCGGTCTTGCGATTGCGCGCGAACTGGCCGCGCGCGGGCGTGAAACGCTCGTGCTCGAGGCCGCCGATGCGATCGGCACGGGTACGAGTTCGCGCAACAGCGAAGTGATCCATGCGGGGCTCTACTATCCGCGCGGGTCGCTGAAGGCGATGTCGTGCGTACACGGACGCGACCTGCTGTACGAATTCTGCGAGACGCGTCACGTGCCGCACCGGCGTGCCGGCAAGCTGCTCGTCGCGACGAGCGCCGCGCAGGTGAAGCAGTTGAAGGCGATTGCCGCACGCGCGACCGAAAACGGCGTGCTCGACCTGATGCCGCTCACGCGCGCCGAGGCGCAGACGCTCGAGCCCGCGCTCGAATGCGTCGAGGCGCTGTTCTCGCCGTCCACCGGCATCGTCGACAGCCACCAGCTGATGCTCGCGCTGCTCGGCGACGCGGAGCGCGACGGCGCGGTGTGCGCGCTGAAATCCCCGGTCGAATCGATCGACGTGCTGCGCGGCGGGCGCTTCGTCGTGCGCACGGGCGGCGACGCGCCGACCGAGATCGAGGCCGCCTGCGTGATCAACAGCGCGGGCCTCGGCGCCCAGGCGCTGGCGCGCCGCACGCGCGGACTCGACCCGCGCTGGGTGCCGCCGCTCTATCTCGCGCGCGGCAATTATTTCAGCCTGTCGGGGCGTGCACCGTTTTCGCACCTGATCTATCCGATGCCCGACCGCGCGGGGCTCGGCGTGCACCTGACGCTCGATCTCGGCGGGCAGGCGCGCTTCGGCCCGGACGTCGAATGGGTCGATGCGCTGCGCTACGAAGTCGATCCCGCACGCGCGACCGCGTTCTATGCGTCGATTCGCGCATTCTGGCCGGGCTTGCCCGACGACGCGCTGCAGCCGGCGTACGCGGGCATCCGGCCGAAGGTCGCGGGCCCCGGCGAGCCGCCGGCCGATTTCATCGTGCAGGGCGCCGCGCAGCATGGCGTGCGCGGGCTCGTGAACCTGTTCGGCATCGAGTCGCCGGGGCTCACCGCGTCGCTCGCGCTCGCGCAGCGCGTGGGCGACATGGCGGCTTACCACTGACGCGGCGCGTGTGTGGCGGGGGTGTGGTGGGACCGTGACGGGTGCGTATCGGCCGTGTGGCGGCTGTGTGAAATTCCTTATCTCTGGAATTTCGGCGCGCACATTTATTCGCTTGAGCGTTATTCTGTCGAACGGCTGTACAGGGTCTGTCTACCGATGGAACACGCATGCGTTGCCCCGAGAAGGGCCGCTCGCGAGGCGCGCGACGCCGCGAATACTGGACGTATTCGCAAGGCGCGCAACGCGGCGAGCGGCCCTTCTCGGGGCAACCCCAAATTGATATCGTTTCCACGGGAAGGCCCGAAATCGCCCGCATGGCGGCGTCGGTCGTCGCTTGTTTGGCTTGGCCAAACGGCGCTCCTCCCTCCTTGCCTGCGCCCCGCAAGGAAGTCCCCTTGGGGGACGAGCGATTTCGGGCCTTCGCATGCGTGTTCCATCGGTAGACAGACCCTGGAACAGCTTTCAAACCAATAACGTTGGAGCGAGTCCCCCATGAAAACATCCCGTCGGAGTTTCCTGATTACGAGCATTGGTGCCGTGTCCGCGCTGGCGCTGTCGCGTGAAGCGCTGGCCGATGCGCCGATGCTCACGGAAAGCGACCCGACCGCGACGGCACTCGGCTACAAGGCCGATGCCACGAAGGTCGACAAGACGAAGTATCCGAAATACGCAGCAGGCCAGGATTGCGCGGCCTGCATGCTGTACCAGGGCAAGAAGGGCTCGGCCTCGGGCCCGTGCGGCGCGTTCCCCGGCAAGCAGGTGTCGGCGAAGGGCTGGTGCAGCGCCTTCTCGAAGATGGGTTGAGGTCCGTGCGGCATCGTGCGATGCCGCATTGTGGCGAAAACCGCAAAACGCCCGCCGTCGAAAGACGGCGGGCGTTTTTTATTGCTTGAAAACGGTTCCGTCGCTTTCTACACTCGCTGCAAACCAGCGCGCCGCGGGCACCCCGCACGCCGCGCAGCCCGACACGGCGAACTGACGAGGACGAGGCACGCATGGCGACGATTGCGAATTCAACGAAAACGATCCGGCCCGAGCGTGCGCTGAACCGGCGAGCGGTCGCGGCCGCCGTGATCGGCAACGCGCTCGAGTGGTACGACTTTACGGTGTTCGGCTTCATGACGGTCGTGATCGCCGAACTGTTCTTCCCGACCTCCAGCGAATACTCGTCGCTGCTGCTGACGACCGCGACGTTCGGCGTCGCGTTCTTCATGCGCCCGATCGGCGGCATCGTGTTCGGGCTGTACGCGGATCGCGCCGGCCGCAAGGCGGCGCTGTCGCTCGTGATCCTCCTGATGACGGCCGGCATCTTCCTGCTCGCGGTCGCGCCGCCGTATGCGGCGATCGGCATCGGCGGCCCGATCCTGATCGTGCTCGGCCGTCTGCTGCAGGGCTTCTCCGCGGGCGGCGAATTCGGCAGTGCGACGGCGCTGCTGATCGAGGCCGCGCCATTCTCGAAACGCGGCTTCTACGGCAGCTGGCAGATGGCGAGCCAGGCGGCCGCGCTGCTGATCGGCGCACTCGTCGGCGCGGCCGTCACGCGCGGGCTGTCGCACGATGCGCTGCGCAGCTGGGGCTGGCGCGTGCCGTTCATCCTCGGGCTCGTGATCGGCCCGATCGGCTTCTACATCCGCCGCCATCTCGCCGATTCCGAAGCGTTCCTGCATGCGCAGCAAAGCGCGCGCCGCGCGACGCTCGGCGAAGTGTTCACGCGCCACCCGCGCGAGGTGCTGTGCGGGCTCGGTTCGGTGATCGCGCTGACGGTGACGATCTACGTACTGATCAGCTATCTGCCGACCTTCGCGGTGAAGCAGCTGAAGCTGCCCTACGCGGAATCGTTCTACGCGGTGATCGTCGGCAACCTGCTGCTGATGGTGCTGTCGCCGATCGCGGGCGCGTGGTCGGATCGCATCGGCCGCAAGGGGCTGTCGCTGTGGTCGCTGGTGCTGACGCTCGTGCTGATGTATCCGCTGTTCGCCTGGCTCGACGCGGCGCCGAGCATCGCGCGGCTGATCGCGGTGCAGGCCGTGCTGTCGGTCACGCTCGCGGGCTACTACGGGCCGTTCGGCGCGATGATCGCCGAGCTGTTCCCGGCCAACGTGCGCTCGACCGGGCTGTCGATCGCGTACAACGTCGCGGTGATGCTGTTCGGCGGCTTCGGGCAGTTCATCGTCACGTGGCTGATCAAGGTCACGGGCACGCCGCTCGCGCCGACCTACTATGTGATGGCCGGGATCGCGCTGTCGATCGTCGCGGTCGCGTTCGTGCCCGCGCGCAGCGCCGACCTCGACGCGCCGGCGTGACGACGCGACGACATGACGATTTGAAGACGATCACCGGATCGTTTCGCAAAACGCAATGATGTGCTGCAGAACACGGGAAAACAGTGCGTCGAACCTTCGTGTTCGCGCCCGAATTGTTTAGTCGTCGAACGAAACTTGCGCGAGATGAACGAAATTGTCGCTCGCGCGCGTTGTCGCATTTTTTACCCACACTAAACATCGGCAAAAACCCGGCGGGGCATCTAGAAGAGTTTTTTCTCCAGCTTGTTGCCACATCGTTAGCTCAAGTAATATCCGCGTACACCGGCCCCGGGCGGGCCGGTTCCGATCTGGAGACCTGGAGGAAACATGGAATACAACCGTCTGTTGCACACCCTGCGTGTTACCGCCATTGCAGGCGTGGCAGCGGCATCGCTCGGCGTCGCGGGTTCTGCATTCGCACAGATCCCGAACAAAACGCTCGTCTACTGCTCAGAAGGCAGCCCGGCGGGTTTCGATTCCGCGCAATTTACGACCGGCGTCGATTTCACCGCCGCCACGTTCACCGTCTACAACCGCCTCGTCGAATTCGAGCGCGGCGGCACGAAGGTCGAGCCGGGCCTTGCCGAGAAGTGGGACGTGTCGTCGGACGGCAAGGTGTACACGTTCCACCTGCGCCATGGTGTGAAGTTCCACACGACCGACTTCTTCAAGCCGACGCGTGAATTCAACGCGGACGACGTGCTGTTCACGTTCCAGCGCATGCTCGATCCGAACCAGGCGTTCCGCAAGGCGTACCCGGTGTCGTTCCCGTACTTCACCGACATGGGCCTCGACAAGCTGATCACGAAGGTCGAGAAGGTCGATCCGTACACCGTGAAGTTCACGCTCGCCGAGCCGAATGCGCCGTTCATCCAGAACATGGCGATGGAATTCGCGTCGATCCTGTCGGCCGAATACGGCGACCAGCTGATGAAGGCAGGCAAGGCCGCCGACATCAACCAGAAGCCGGTCGGCACGGGCCCGTTCATCTTCCGCAGCTACACGAAGGACGCGACGATCCGGTTCGACGGCAATCCTGATTACTGGAAGAAGGGCGAAGTGAAGATCTCGAAGCTGATCTTCTCGATCACGCCTGATCCGGGCGTGCGCGTGCAGAAGATCAAGCGCAACGAATGCCAGGTGATGAGCTATCCGCGTCCGGCCGACATCGCGACGCTGAAGGCCGATTCGGGCGTCGACATGCCGTCGCAGGCAGGCTTCAACCTCGGCTACCTCGCGTACAACGTCGAGCACAAGCCGGTCGACAAGCTCGAAGTGCGTCAGGCACTCGACATGGCGATCAACAAGAAGGCGATCCTCGAGTCCGTCTACCAGGGCGCCGGCCAGGCCGCCAACGCGCCGATGCCGCCGACCCAATGGTCGTACGACAAGAACCTGAAGATGGCGCCGAACGACACCGCGAAGGCGAAGGCGCTGCTCGCGAAGGCAGGCTTCCCGAACGGTTTCGAGATCACGCTGTGGGCGATGCCGGTGCAGCGCGCGTACAACCCGAACGCCCGCCTGATGGCCGAGATGATCCAGGCCGACTGGGCGAAGATCGGCGTGAAGGCGAAGATCGTCACGTACGAGTGGGGCGAGTACATCAAGCGTGCGCACGCGGGTGAGCAGGACACGATGCTGATCGGCTGGACGGGCGACAACGGCGACCCGGACAACTGGCTCGGCACGCTGCTCGGCTGCGACGCGATCAAGGGCAACAACTTCTCGCACTGGTGCTACAAGCCGTTCGACGATCTGGTCCAGAAGGGCCGCACGACGACGGGCCAGGACGCGCGCACGAAGCTCTACACGCAGGCTCAGCAGATCTTCGCGCAGCAGCTGCCGTTCTCGCCGATCGCGAACTCGACGGTCTACCAGCCGGTGCGCAAGACCGTGGTCGACATGCGTATCGAGCCGCTTGGCTATGCCCGCTTCGACGGTGTTAGCGTGAAGTAACACGCCCGGCGTAAGCTGTCTACGAAGACCGAGACCGGCTAATTCATCCGGCGGCGGGAGGCCAAAAGCTTCCCGTCGCCGGTCGCACATTTCCCACAAGAAAATACGAGACGCATCATGTTCACATTCGTGTTGCGCCGCGTGGGCATGGTGATCCCGACTTTCATCGGCATCACCATCCTGGCGTTTGCGCTGATTCACCTGATACCGGGCGACCCCATCGAAGTGATGATGGGCGAGCGCGGCGTCGATCCCGCGATGCATGCGGAGGCGATGAAACGCCTCGGGCTCGACCAGCCGTTGCCCATGCAGTACCTCCACTACATCGGCCGGGCGCTGCATGGCGACCTCGGCACGTCGATCATCACCAACACGAGCGTCGCGGGCGAGTTCTTCGCGCGCTTCCCGGCGACCGTCGAGCTGTCGCTGTGCGCACTCGTGTTCGCGCTCGCGGTCGGGCTGCCGGCCGGCGTGATCGCCGCATTGCGGCGCGGCTCGGTCGTCGACCATGGCGTGATGGGCACCGCGCTCACCGGCTACTCGATGCCGATCTTCTGGTGGGGGCTGATCCTCATCATGGTGTTTTCGTCATACCTCGGCTGGACGCCCGTATCGGGGCGCATCGCCGTCGAATACGACTTCCCGCACCCGACGGGCTTCATGCTGATCGACGCGCTGCTCGCGCCGGACGAAGGCTCGTTCAAGTCGGCGGTCAGTCACCTGATCCTGCCCGCGATCGTGCTCGGCACGATCCCGCTCGCGGTGATCGCGCGGATGACGCGCTCGTCGATGCTCGAAGTGCTGCGCGAGGACTACATCCGCACCGCACGCGCGAAGGGGCTGTCGCCCGCGCGCGTGGTCGTCGTGCATGCGCTGCGCAATGCGCTGATCCCGGTCGTCACCGTGATCGGCCTGCAGATCGGCACGCTGCTCGCGGGCGCCGTGCTGACCGAGACGCTCTTTTCGTGGCCCGGTGTCGGCAAGTGGCTGATCGATGCGATCGGCCGCCGCGACTATCCGGTCGTCCAGGGCGGCATCCTGTTGATCGCGACGCTCGTGATCGTCGTGAACCTGGTCGTCGACCTGCTGTACGGCGTGCTGAATCCGCGCATCCGCCACACGAGGTAATCCCATGAGCAATCTGCAAAATACCCTGCCGACCGAATCCGCGCCGGCCGGCGGCCGTGCGCTCGCGCTGCGCGAGTTCTGGGCCAACTTCTCGCGCAACCGCGGCGCTGTCGGCGCCGGCATCGTCGTGCTCGTGCTGATCCTCGTCGCGCTGCTCGCCCCGCTGCTCGCGCCGCACAGCCCGGTCGAGCAATACCGCGACTTCGTGAAGATCCCGCCCGCGTGGCTCGACGGCGGCAACTGGAAATTCATCCTCGGCACCGACGAAGCGGGCCGCGACATTCTTTCGCGCCTGATGTACGGCGCGCGGATGTCGTTCTGGATCGGCTTCGTGTCGGTCGTGCTCGCGCTGATCCCCGGCGTCGTGCTCGGGCTCGTGGCCGCGTTCTTCCAGAAGTGGGCCGACACGCCGGTGATGCGCATCATGGACGTGCTGCTCGCGCTGCCGTCGCTGCTGCTCGCGGTCGCGGTCGTCGCGATCATCGGCCCGGGCCTCACCAATACGATGTTCGCGATCGCGATCGTCGCGCTGCCGGCCTATGTGCGCCTGACGCGCGCATCGGCGCTCGGCGAGCTGCAGAAGGAGTACGTGACGGCGTCGCGCGTGGCCGGTGCCGGCACGCTGCGCCTGATGTTCTCGCAGGTGCTGCCGAACTGCACGGCGCCGCTGATCGTGCAGGCGACGCTCGGCTTCTCGTCGGCCATCCTCGATGCGGCCGCACTCGGCTTCCTCGGCCTCGGCGTGCAACCGCCGACCGCCGAGTGGGGCGCGATGCTGGCTTCCGCGCGCGACTACATCGACAACGCGTGGTGGATCGTGACGATGCCGGGCCTGTCGATCCTGATTTCGGTGCTCGCGATCAACCTGCTCGGCGACGGGCTGCGTGACGCGCTCGATCCCAAACTGAAACGGATGGCCTGACATGAGCAACAATCTTCTGACCATCCGCAATCTCGCGGTGAACTTCAACGGCCTGCCCGCGGTCGACCGGATCAACCTGTCGATCGCACCGGGCGAGGTGGTGGGCGTCGTCGGCGAATCGGGCTCGGGCAA
Source organism: Burkholderia sp. Ac-20392 (assembly GCF_017104585.1). Taxonomy (NCBI): domain Bacteria; kingdom Pseudomonadati; phylum Pseudomonadota; class Betaproteobacteria; order Burkholderiales; family Burkholderiaceae; genus Burkholderia; species Burkholderia sp. Ac-20392. The sequence goes on along the minus strand of NZ_JAAGPB010000330.1, from coordinate 1,912 downwards.
GAGCGTGACGATGATGGCGCTGATGGGCCTGATCGACGCACCGGGCAAGGTGACGGCCGATGAGGTCACGTTCAACGGCGTCGACCTGCTGAAGGCGTCGCCGAAAGCGCGCCGCAAGATCGTCGGGAAGGACATCGCGATGGTGTTCCAGGACGCGCTGACGAGCCTGAACCCGAGCTATACGGTCGGCTACCAGATCAAGGAAGTGCTGAAGCTGCACGAAGGGCTGCGCGGCGACGCGCTGCACCGGCGCGCGCTCGAGCTGCTCGACCAGGTCGGCATTCCCGATGCGAAGAACCGCATCACGTCGTTCCCGCACCAGATGTCGGGCGGGATGAACCAGCGCGTGATGATCGCGATGGCGGTGGCGTGCAACCCGAAGCTCCTGATCGCCGACGAGCCGACCACCGCGCTCGACGTGACGATCCAGGCGCAGATCATGGACCTGCTCGTGAAGCTGCAGAAGGAGCGCGGCATGGCGCTCGTGCTGATCTCGCACGACCTGGCCGTGGTGTCGGAGGTCGCGCAGCGCGTGGCGGTGATGTACGCGGGCGAGGTGATCGAGACGAACAGCGTGCCCGACATCTTCCGTGCGCCGCATCATCCGTACACCGAAGCGCTGCTCGCGGCGATTCCCGAGCACAATAAGGGGGCGCGTCGCCTTGCCGCATTGCCCGGCATGGTGCCGGGCCGCGATGATCGCCCGTCCGGGTGCCTGTTCGCGCCGCGCTGCAAGTACGTCGTCGACGACTGCCTCAAGGCGCGGCCGGCGCTCGACACGCTGGTGTCCGGCAATGAGGCGATGCGCGCACGCTGCATCAAGCCGCTCAACGTTTCCAACCTCGACCTGACGGGAGGTGCACGATGAATGCAGTCAATCAAACGGGCGCCACGCCGCACGACGAGGAAGCCGTGCTGGTGGCCGACGGCCTCGCGAAACACTATTCGGTGAAGCGCGGAATGTTCGGGCAGGGCACGGTGAAGGCGCTGAACGGCGTGTCGTTCTCGCTGAAGCGCGGCAAGACGCTCGCCGTCGTCGGCGAATCGGGCTGCGGGAAGTCGACGCTCGCCCGCCAGCTGACGATGATCGAGACACCCACCTCGGGCAGCCTGACGATCGACGGCAAGAACGTGGCCGGCGCAAGCCGCGAGACGGTTGCCGACCTGCGCCGCCGCGTGCAGATGGTGTTCCAGAACCCGTTCGCGTCGCTCAACCCGCGCAAGACCGTCGAGCAGACGCTGTCCGAGCCGCTCGAGATCAACGCGAACCTGACGGCCACCGAACGCGCGCAGCGCATCGCGCAGATCATGCGCACGGTCGGCCTGCGGCCCGAGCACGCGAAGCGCTATCCGCACATGTTCTCGGGCGGCCAGCGCCAGCGTGTCGCGATCGCACGCGCGATGATCCTCGATCCGCGCATCGTCGTCGCCGACGAGCCGGTGTCCGCGCTCGACGTGTCGATCCAGGCGCAGATCCTGAACCTGTTCATGGATCTGCAGGAGCAGTTCAAGACGAGCTACGTGTTCATCTCGCACAACCTGTCGGTGGTCGAGCACGTCGCGGACGACGTGATGGTGATGTACTTCGGCAGCGTCGCGGAGCTGGGCGACAAGGCAACGATCTACGCACGGCCGCGCCATCCGTACACGCGCGCGCTGATGTCGGCGACGCCGGCGATCTTCGAGGAAGACCGCCGCGTGCAGATCAAGCTGCAGGGCGAACTGCCGTCGCCGCTCAATCCGCCGTCGGGCTGCGCGTTCCACCAGCGCTGCCCGTATGCGGTCGAGCGCTGCCGTGCGGAGGAGCCGCAGCTGCGCGAGGTCGACGGCCGGCGCGTAGCGTGCCATCGGGCCGAGGAGGTAGGGGAGGCGAATGCCTGAAGCGTTGGCGGCGCGCGCGTCTGGCGTGCGA
>NZ_JAAGPB010000329.1:0-233 GCF_017104585.1 Burkholderia sp. Ac-20392 | reverse complement strand
AAAAAAAAAAAAATTGTAGAGAGCTGGTGAGCGTGATTTCTATTGAGTTCGAATGTCAATCATGTTATACCGTCTGTGGAGAATTACAGATTGTGCTAGCGTTACTTGATGAGAATGAGATGATACCATCGGGAGGTTACATAAGTGGATCAATCTGAGATACTCCGATGACAGTGAGAAGTTGTATACCAACTGTAACACTGATACTATGGTGTGTTGATACGTAGCTCGGA